>JBOHYT010000196.1:0-8474 GCA_050738055.1 Rhodanobacteraceae bacterium | reverse complement strand
TACGTCGCGCACGACGACAATCGCGATGGCATGGCGCTCACCCTCAATCTGTCCAGGAACGTGCTGAACACGTTCCTCGGCCGGCACGCGCAGGTGCTGCACGACCTGCACGAGCCCGCCGCTCTTTTCTACGACGACACCGCCGGTGCCGGCCCGTACAACCCGTGGATCGACCCGATCCAGGCAAACGAAATGCACCAGACCGCGTGGGCGAATGTCAGCGACATGACGCGGCTCGGCTTGCTGGGCGTATTCACCCACGGCTACTACGACACGTGGAGTCCGGGTTACCTGATGTCTATGGCCATGACCCACAACGGGTTGGCGCGGCTGTACGAGACCATGGGCACCGGCGGCGCCGATACGCAGGAAAAGATACTCAACCCCGGCGAATACCAGCGCACCTGGTACGAACCGAACCCGCCGTCGGCCAAATTCAAGTGGTCGCAACGCGACAACAACAATTACGAGCAAACCGGCCTTTTGACTTCGCTGTATCACTTTGCCAAGCGCCGCACCCGTTATCTCGAGGACTTCTGGCAGGTGTCCAAGCGATCGGTTGAACGACCGCTTCTCGCCGGCCCCGCCGCCTACGTCCTGACTGCCGGCCACAAGAACCACGGCGCGCTGATGCACCTGCTGCGCATCCTGCATCTGCAGCACGTCGAGATCGACAAGGCCACGGCACCATTCACCGTCACCGTGGCCAACGACACGGTCGAGATCCCTGCAACCGGTGCGCACAAGAAGCCGACGAAGCAGGTCGAGCCGCCGCGGGTCAAGGCGATGGAGCGCACGTTCCCCGCCGGTAGCTGGATCATCCGGATGGACCAGCCGTATTCCATCGTTGCCGACGAGCTGCTCGACCGCGAGTACTGGTCCCCGTCGTCCAGCGCCACGCCCTACGACGACACCGGCTGGTCGTTTGGCGACTTGTTTGGCGTCAACGTTGCGCGGGTGGTCGATACCGCCGTCCTGAAGGTGCCGATGAAACGGGTCACGGGTGACTTCGATGACCCGGCGTTGACGTTGGCGTCGTTGGGCGTCGCGACCGGCGGGCACATGCCGCGGATCGCCCTGATGCACACCTGGCTCTCGACGCAAACCGAAGGCTGGTGGCGGATGGCGCTCGACCGGCTGCACGTGCCGTACACGTACATCAACACCCAGGAAGTCTCGCGCGAACCCGACTTGCGCAAGAAATTCGACGTCATCCTGTTCGGTCCGGTGTGGCCGGGTGACAACACCCGCTCGATCATCAACGGGCTGCCGATGTATGGCCCCCCGTTGCCCTGGGAGCACACGAAGCTCACGCCGCATCTGGGATTGATCGACTCGACGCCCGACATCCGGCCGGGCTTGGGTGAAAGTGGCGTCGCGAACCTGAAGCGCTTCGTCGCTGAAGGCGGGTTGCTGATCACCTCGGAAGATACCGCGCAGTTCGCGATCGACGTGGGTCTTGCACCCGGGGTGTCGGTGACCCCGCCCGGGAACCTGCGGGTGGTCGGCTCGGTGCTGCGCGCGATGGCCGTGGACAAGGACAATCCGATGGTGGCCGGTTACGACAGCCGTCCGTTCGCGCTGTACAGCGCGGAAGGCCTGTCGTTCAACGTGGCGAACCAGACGACGGGCAATGGTGGACTGCGCACCGCCGAAGGGTATCAGCGTCCGACCGGTCGTGGTGGCCCCAACGATATCGACATCCCGGAGGGCCGGCCGTTCGTTGCGCCACCCGACCTTCCCGATGTCAAACCGTGGCAGCCGGTTCCGCTAAACGTCGCGCAACTGCGCCACAACCCGTACGTGATCCCCGACGCCGACCGGCCGGATGTCATCGCGCGCTGGGCTGGTGCCGACGACCTGCTCATCAGCGGATTGTTGGGACACGCGGGTGGCATGGCCGAGCACGCCGCGATAGTCATCGCGCATTACGGCAAAGGACATGTCGTCCTGTTATCCAACAACCCGATCTGGCGCGGGGAGACGATCGGCAGCTACCGCATGTTTTTCAACGCGGTGACCCACTGGAACCAGCCTTGATCAAGCCGACGCCCGTGCCCGCATTGCGTGACCCGTTGATGTCGGCGCATGCTGGAACAGAGAGATGCCCATGAACGCCAGTCGCATTGCTGTCGTCGCCGGTTCGCTGTGGTTGTGCGGCGCTGCGGCGTTTGCGGCATCGCCCGCAGCCGGCTCCGGCGAAGGCGGCACGCCGAACGAGACGCTGATCCAGCGGCTGATGCAGCCGATGACCTCCGTGACGCACGGCACCGTGACGGTGGAGAGCAAGCCGATCCATTACGAAGCGGTTGCCGGAACGCTCGTCATCCACGGCGCCGGCACCAAGGAAACGACACCGCAGGCCGCGATGAGCTACGTCGCGTATTTCAAGCAGGGCGCCAATCCATCGCGGCGCCCGATCACCTTCCTCTACAACGGCGGTCCGGGATCGTCGAGCGTGTGGCTGCTGATGGGCTCATTCGGCCCCAAGCGTGTCGTCACCAATGACCACACCCACACTCCGGCCGCGCCCTACAAGCTGGTCGACAACGAGTTCAGTTTGCTGGACGCGAGCGACCTCGTGTTCATCGACATGCCCGGTACGGGCTCCGGGCGCTTGCTCGCACAAGGCAAGACGGCTGCGGAGCGTGCCAGAGACCACAAGAAACTTGTCAAGGAACTCTGGGGCGTGGATGGCGACGCGCAGGCCTTCTCGCGCTTCATCACCCAATTCCTGACCCGCTATGGCCGTTGGAACTCGCCGAGGTTCCTGTACGGCGAAAGCTATGGCACCACGCGCTCGGCGGTGCTCGCGAACATCCTGGAAGAACAGGTCGGCATCGATCTGAATGGCATCATCATGCAGTCGCAACTGCTCAACTATTGCGACAGCATCGATGGGCCGCGCGGTGATCCCGGCATCATCGAACCCTATGTACTTGGGTTGCCCACCTACGCCGCGACCGCGTGGTACCACCGCCGGTTGCCGAAGTACGACAACGGCAAGCTCGGGCCCTTGCTGAAGCAGGTCATCCATTTTGCGAGGACGACCTACGCCGCGGCACTGTCTGCCGGCTCGGCGTTGAGCGAACAACGAAAACGCGAGGTTGCCGAGAAGTTGCACGACTTTGCTGGCCTGCCGACAAGTAACTGGATCAAGGCCAACCTGCGTGTGAGCGGGGGCATGTTCGAGCACGAACTGCTGAACGGCAGCGACACCACCACGGGTCGACTCGACACTCGCTTTTCCGGTCCCAGCATGGATCCGACGGGCGCGATGTCCCTGTACGACCCACAGGGCGCCGCCATCGGTTCGGCCTACCTTTCCGCGTTCAACCAATACGTGCGCAAGGATCTCAAGTTCGGCCAGAACATGCGGTACTGGCCGGATGCGGAAGCCAGCGATTTTCACTGGAAGCTGAAGCACCAGGCGATCGGCATGACCCAGGCGAACAATGGCTCGTGTGTCCTCAACGTGATGCCCGACCTCGCCGCCGCGATGATTTACAATCCCCATCTGAAGGTCATGTTGAACGGCGGCTTCTATGATTTGTCGACGCCGTTCTAAACGGCGATCTACGATCTGCAGCACTTGCAGATTCCGCGGGCGCTTGACAGGAACATAAGCTACGCGTTCTATCCTTCCGGCCACATGATCTACGTCCATGTGCCGTCGTTACGCCGCCTGCACGACAATGTTGCGAGGTTCATCGAAACGAGCGATGGCGAATATGCCGGAAACGACCGCTGACCGAACCGCCCGAGGGAACAGCGAACGCAATCAGACGATGCAACGGTCCGCTGCCCCGGACCCGGCGACGCACTTCGCCCAGCGAACGTGGATGCGCGCCCAGCAGTATCTGGCGGACGGCAAGATACCGGCGGCAAGAGCCGCGCTCGAAGCGTTGTTGCTGCGTCAACCGGACCGGTTCGCAGCCCGTATGCTGCTTGCGAGCGTGCACCTGAATGAAGGCCGCGTGCGCGAAGCGGCCGAACAGGCGACCCTAGCGTGTCGATCGCTGCCCGACGACGCCGAGGCTGTCGCCACCGCATCGCAATGCCTGCTGCGCATCGGCGAGATGACCACGGCGCACGACACCCTTGTGCGCTATGACGCGCGCTCCCGGCACTTGGACGGCCGGCACTTCCGGCTGCTCGCCCGGAGCTGGCACGAACTGGGCGAAAACAGCGCCGCGCTCGCGCTGATGGAACTCGCGCAGGCCGCAGGGTACGACAACGCCGATTTTCGTTACTTCCACGGCCTGCAGTTGCAGTTCCACGCGCGGACCGACGCAGCCCGCAGCGAAATGCGCGAATGCCTGCGTCAGTGTCCGACGCACGGCCGCGCCGCGCTGGCGCTCGCACGGCTGAACAAGCACAACCCCGATCCGGCACGCCTGCGTTTCATCCGAGAGCAACTGCCGCTGGTCGAACGCGACAGCGAGGATCACGCCGCCTTCGAGTTTGCCCAGTTCGAGGAACTCGACGCACTCGGCGGGTTCGATGAGGCATTCGCGGCGCTGCAACGCGGAAATGCGATCACTTTTGCGCGTCTGTCAGGCGGCGCTCGCTTGGACAAGGACCTGTTCGACGGGATACGGACCATGGCCACCCGCTCCTTCGTGGATGGCCCGGGCCTGGCCGCCACGGACGGCCCCACGCCCATTTTCATCGTCGGCATGGCTCGTAGCGGCACGACCCTGCTGGACCGGATGCTGGACAATCATCCCGACGTCATTTCGACCGGCGAACGTACGGACTTTCCGCTGCAGTTGCGCTGGTGTGCCAATCGGCACGGAAGCCAGATTATCGATGCGAACCTGCTGGAACGCATTCCAGACGTCGATTTCGCGGAACTAGGGCGTCGGTACCTGGAACAGACACAGTGGCGGGCTGGAGGCAATGCGTTCTACGTGGACAAACTTCCGCCCAACCATCTGCTGGTGGGTTTCATCCATCGCGCGCTGCCGTTCGCGCCGATCCTGCACATGGTGCGCGACCCGATGGGCACGTGCTTTTCCAATTACCGTGCGTTGTTCGGCAACAATTATCCGCACAGCTACAACCAGGATGCGCTGGCGGAATACTACGGCCTGTATCGAAGACTGATGCAGCACTGGCACGACGTCGTTCCGGACCGGTTGCTGGACGTCGAGTATCGGCAACTGGTCGGCGATCCCGAGACAACGCTCGCGAAGGTTTTCGCCCATTGCGGGTTGCGCAGCGCACCGGGTTGCAGCGATTTGACACGGAACACCTCGACGGTCGCGACGCTCAGCTGCACGCAGGTTCGCGAACCGTTGCACACGCGTGGCTTGGCGGGATGGGCCCGCTACCGGACGCACCTCGAGCCTCTCCGTCTGGCGTTGGCGAGGTCAGGCATCAGCGTCGATGCAGCGGCGTATTCCGATTTGACAGACCATCGGTTCCGGTAATGGCTGACCGAGGTTGCCGGGGCTGACTACAACGGCCATGTACGCAGGGACGCCAGCATCGACGGTCCATTCTCGGCTCGTTGCGCCCCGCCGCGAATGGCCCGTTGCTGACAGTGGCCACCGTCAGCTTTCAGGAAAGCTGGTCACCGGTGCGCCCAGGCATCTGACGACCTATTCTGCGTTACAGACCTTCCGAGATTTGCTGTTCCAACGTGGAACAGCGGAAGCTGTTACAGGCAGTCCCTTGCTGTGTAAAGCCACAGCAAGTCGCAAAATTTGTGCCTGTGCGTCGCCATCAAGGCAGGCCTGCTCCGGAAACTAGATCTGACCCCGAGACCCATGCCGCATCTGCTACGACCTTGCGGGCGACCACGATCCGATCGTTTTAGAAGACGCCCGGCACCAGCGCTTTCACCCGATGCATGTAATCAACATAGGCCTCGCCGAACTCCTCGCGCATCCAGCGCTCTTCCAGCCTGAGCTTGATCCAGAACGACGCGGCGATAATGGCCGTGCCAACAAAACCGCGCCACTCGCCCAGGAACAACGTGCTGCCGAGGAGTGCCAGCAGCAGCCCAGTATAGATTGGGTGACGCACACATCGGTATGGGCCTCGCTCGACCAGTTCATGCTCCTGCTTCACCTCCACCGAGGCGCTCCAGTTACGCCCCAGCGTCGCCCTGGCCCAGATCGCGAAAAGTACGCCGGCCCATACGAGCAGGACGCCAAGCAACGGCAACACCGAGTTCGGCGGCACGAAGCGTCTGTTCCACCAAGCCCCCACCCTCTGCCATGGCACCACCAGCACTACACCGACAATAAGTGGCAGCGAATACTTGAAGAAGTACGCCGCGAACGGCTCGCTACGTGCGGCGAATTTCACCGTGCGCGCGTGCCACGCCCAGTAGACGATGAAAGCGAGCCAGCCGACAAAGATAAGAGGCCCTGCAGGCAGATTCATGGTGACTCCCGACAAGCCGAACATGGCGTAAACGAGGACGGAAATATGCGCGTATTCTCGGCGAGCGGCAAGTTCCAGATGTGATCCGACGAAACCGTGATCTCTCACTCTCCGCGTCAGAATGCATGATGTAATGACGGACCGGCGCTTGCACGATGCGTGCGTCACAAGGTCGACGCACTGATCATCTGCATTGCCAACGGTAGCTTCTCTCGCTGGTGGGCGGACGGATTGCATCACCTCCTGGGACATGGACCCGAGACCCTGGCAGATGGTTACTGGGTCAACTGAGCGGAGGCGTATCTCTCCGACTTCCTCCTGATCGCTATTACCCGGCGTCCCCTGCACCCGGCCTATGTCTTTGGAGCCATTTGGGGGCTGGGCTGCGAGTTGATTGCAATCGGCCTGTACTTGAGCCCCTGGTGGAAGCCTGTTGCGACCGCGCTGATAGGCCGCTGACAGAATACTAGGCTCACTGTCCTGATGTGAACCGGGGCGCTTGATCTACGCATGTCCAAAGTCTCTGCGTCGAAGCGCGTCTCGAACGACTACAATCGGGCAACCTGACAGAGATTGCGACTGACCGGAGTGGGCCGGTGGCTGTCTGCTGGCAGATGCCCACGGCCGGTTACTGCTCTACCCGTCCAGCCTTGCCGCCGCTCGGTGACCGCTGCGCGTGCTGGGCAGCACCAGCACCGTGGTCAGCCATTGCCAGCAGCGTGGTCAACGTTTACCGCTACGCTGGTCAACAGTTACCAGCGTCCTCGCCTCGACCGCACCCACGACAAGCGTTTCGGTGACGAAGCCTATGCCGCCGAGGAATTGATTGCCGAGTTCGGGGCCGCGTTTCTGTGCGCGGCGGTGGGCATCGAAGCCGCACCGCGCGATGACCATGCGGCCTATCTTGCCGGATGGATTCGGCTACTCAAGGCCGACCCACACGCGTTCACGACCGCTGCGAGCAAGGCCGAAGCCGCTGCCGAATACTTGCAGCACCTACAGGCCGAGCCGCAAACACTGACCGCGTGAACGGAACGACGGGGCCGGGTTGCAATTCGGTCCCGTTATCCCATAACATCGCATGTATGGAGGTGCAGACATGAACACAGCAGCCATCGACGCCCGGTTGACCATTTTGGTCACGCACGGCATGAAGCGCGAGCTTGAGGCCGAGGCCAAGCAGAAGAAAACCACGGTCGGGGCGGTAGTGCGCAGCCGTCTGGAAGGCGAGCCGGATGCGGAAGAACAGCGCTTGTTTGATGCCTTGCTCGACCTCGCGCAGCAGGTGGAACAGGTCGGCGCGCGGGTTGACGCCACCCATGCGCGGCTTGTGCACGATCAAGAAACCGCCGCCGCGCGCGAGGCCGAGGCCGCGCGTCGCGCGGTGGCTGCGCTGACTGACCGCGACGTTGCCGCGCTGACCGCGCTGGTGTCTGGCGGGCGGAAAGCCGCGACAGAAGCCGCAACCGCCCCAAGCCAGCGCGCCCGCCGCGCGGAGATGGGGCGGTGAGCGCGCTCAAGGACGTGTGGCATGCAGTGCAGACCATTGCAATGGTGACGCAAAAGGTGGACGCGAACTGTGCAGCCATCGAAAAGCAGGCGGTGAGCCTGCAAAACGCCCGCGAACGGCTGGCCGCCATCGAAGCCGTATTGAGTGTTGCGGGATACCGTCCACCGGGCGGGTACACGCCGCCAGCGCTGCCGCGCTGATGCAGGGCGCGGCGCGAAAAACACGAAACCCAGCGTCAGCGCGAGGTTTCGTGGAGGCCGGCCAGGGCCGTAGCCCTACACAGATCAAAGGGGGGTTGAACTTCGGCCGACCTCGACCGCATCGTAACCCGCGCACAAATCCATGCTTCCACGCCGGCGGACGGACGGAGTAGTCAGCACGGGTGCGGTGGTCAGCGATTACCGGCTGGCGTGATCAACCAGACCGGAAGACTCAGCCGCCGGTTCGCTCACGCCGGCCACTTCGAGCATCCGCCGCCGAAAGTCAGTGTGGCGCGGCACGCACACGATGCGACGTACGAAGGCCTCCCTGATCTATCGCCGCACGAAGAACCTGCGCGCGGCGCATC
>JBOHYT010000195.1:0-8517 GCA_050738055.1 Rhodanobacteraceae bacterium | reverse complement strand
CTTGTTCACCGAACCGTTCGACCGCACGCCGCGCGACCCGGGCTACATCAAGGGCTATCCGCCGGGCCTGCGCGAGAACGGCGGCCAGTATACGCACGGTTCGATCTGGTCGCTGATCGCGTTCGCGATGCTGGGCGACGGCGACAAGGGGGGCGAGTTGCTGGAGATCTTCGACCCGATCCGCAAATCGGATACGCCGGAAAAGCTGGCACGCTACAAGGTCGAGCCCTACGTCGAGTGTGCAGACGTCTATTCAACGACGCCGCACATCGGTCGCGGCGGCTGGACGTGGTACACCGGCTCGGCCGGCTGGCTGTATCGCGCGATCGTCGAATGGGTGCTGGGCATCCGCGTGCGTGGCGACCGGCTGCTCCTGCAGCCGTGCGTTCCACGGCACTGGAAAGGCTACGCGTTCACGTATCGGCGCGGCGCTGCGGCGTACCGCGTCGAGGTCGAGAATCCCGGCGGCGTCTGCGGCGGCATCGCCGTGCTGGAGGTCGATGGTGTACGGTTGCAGGATCCCGCCGCCGGCATCGCACTCGCTGACGACGGCCAAACCCACCTCGTCCACGTGACCTTGTCGAACTGAAGGAACCCCACCGATGACCGCGGTAAAGTCCGACGCATTCGTGTTCTTCGGCGCCACCGGAGACCTCGCGTACAAGCAGGTGTTTCCGGCCCTGCAGGCGCTGATCCGCGACGACCACTTCGACCTCCCGATCATCGGAGTGGCGCGTTCGGACTGGAACCTCGAACGGCTGCGCGAGCGCGCGCGCAACAGCCTGCGCGAGCATGGCGGCATCCACCAGAAGGCCGCCGACAAATTGTGCCGGCTGCTCCAGTTCGTCAATGGCGACTACAACGATTCCGCGACGTTCGCGCAGTTGCGCAAGGCCCTGGGCGACGCGGGACATCCGCTGCACTACCTCGCGATCCCGCCGAGCATGTTCGAGACCGTGGTGAAGGGACTGGATGCCGCGGGCTGCGCGCACGGCGCGCGGGTGGTGGTGGAGAAGCCGTTCGGCCGCGATTTGAAATCCGCCCAGGAATTGAACCGGGTCCTGCACCGATTCTTCCGCGAACACGACATCTTCCGCATCGACCACTACCTCGGCAAGGAACCGGTGCAGAACCTGTTGTACTTCCGGTTCGCCAACGCTCTGCTCGAGCCGCTGTGGAACCGCGAGCATGTCGCCAGCATGCAGATCACCATGGCCGAGAACTTCGGCATCGAGGGACGCGGCAAGTTCTACGACGAGGTGGGCGCGATCCGCGACGTGGTGCAGAACCACATGCTGCAGGTGCTGGCGCTGCTGACGATGGGCGCGCCGGTCGACCGCAGCGCCGACGCGATGCGCGACGAGAAACTGCGGCTGTTCCGCTCGATGCGCGCACTCGGGCCCGACGACATCGTGCGCGGGCAGTTCCAGGGTTATCGTGACGAACCCGGCGTGGCCAAAAAGTCCACCATGGAAACCTACGCGGCGCTGCGCATCCGCATGGACACCTGGCGCTGGGCGGGCGTGCCGTTCTTCATTCGTGCCGGCAAGCGGCTGCCGGTGAAATGCACCGAGGTGCTGGTGCGGCTGAAGAATCCGCCGCAACAGGTATTCGATGGCGTCGACGGTGGGGCGGTCAACTTTTTCCGGTTCCGGCTCAGCCCCGACGTGGTGATCTCGCTGGGCGCGCGCGTCAAGAAGCCCGGCGAGCCCATGAATGGCCACCCGGTGGAACTGGTTGCGCATCGCGACACGCACACCGAAATGGCGCCTTACGAGCGGCTGCTGGGTGATGCGATGCAGGGCGACTCGGCGTTGTTCACCCGCGACGACTGCGTCGAGGAAGCGTGGCGCGTGCTCGATCCGATCCTCGGCGACAAGGTGCCCGCGCACAAATACAAGCCCGGAAGCTGGGGCCCGAAACAGGCCGACGCACTGATCGCGGACGCCGGCGGCTGGAACGATCCGAAGGTCCGGCCGCCCGGCGGCAAGGAGTCATGAACCAGCCCGTGTCCCTGGTCTTCCTGTTCGATGTCGACAACACCCTGCTCGACAATGACGGGGTGCACGCGGACATCGACCGGCACCTCAAGCAGGTCTTCGGTCTGGAGGCCACCAAAACCTACTGGTCCATCTACGAGGACCTGCGCGCCGAATTGGGGTATGCCGACTATCTCGGCGCCATCCAGAAATTCCGGCTGGTGTGCGACGACGAGGTGCGGGCGCAGGAGTTGGCGGAAGTCCTGCTCGACTACGACTTCGCCGCACGCCTGTACCCCGGCGCGCTGGAAGCGATCGAACACCTGTCGGGCTTCGGCACCTGCGTGGTGTTGTCCGACGGTGACGTGGTGCTGCAACCCCGCAAGATCGACGTGTCCGGCATCGACGACGCCGTGGGAGGCCGGGTCTTGATCTATGTCCACAAGGAACGCATGCTGGACGACGTCGCGCGCCGTTATCCCGCCGGACGTTACGTGATGGTCGAGGACAAGCTGCGCGTCCTCGATGGCATGAAGCGCCGCTGGCGCGATCGCCTGACCACCGTGTTCGTTCGTCAGGGTCATTACGCCGAAGACCCCGCCGCGCGGCGCGAGTACCCCGCCGCGCAGATCGAACTTGCGGGCGTCGGCGAGTTGCGCACGCTCGACGCGGAGGCGTTCCTTTCCCCCCAACCATCGGCCACGGCCACGGAGTAACCCATGAATCCGACCCAGCAACTGCACGACCTCGGCCAGAGCATCTGGCTCGACAACATCACCCGCGGCATCCTCGACGATGGCACGCTCAAGGGCTATGTCGACAAGCAACACGTGACCGGCCTGACTTCCAACCCGTCGATTTTCGACAAGGCGATCTCGGAGGGCAGCGACTACGACGATGCGATCATCGACCTGCTGGCCGAGGGCAAGTCCGGCGAGGACCTGTTCTTCGAACTCGCCCTGCAGGACCTCAGGCGCGCTGCCGACCTGTTCAAGCCGGCGTTCCACGAGAGCGACGGCAAGGACGGCTTCGTCTCGCTGGAGGTTTCGCCGCTGCTCGCCGACGACACCGAAGGTTCGATCGAATCTGCCGTTGCGCTGCACGCCAAGGCCCGCCGCGACAACCTGTTCATCAAGATCCCGGGCACGTCCGCCGGCGTCCCGGCGATCGAGGAAGCGATCTACCGCGGAATCCCGATCAATGTCACGCTGCTGTTTTCGCGCGAACAGACGCTGGCGGCATCGGAGGCGTGGATGCGCGGCATCGAGCGCCGCATCCAGGAAGGTCTCGATCCGAACGTCGATTCGGTGGTGTCGCTGTTCGTCAGCCGCTGGGACGTCGCGGTGGCCGACAAGGTGCCGAAGGAACTGAAAGACCGACTGGGCATTGCGATCAGCCAGCGCACCTGGAAGGCGTGGCAAGAGTTCCGCGCGGCGCCGCGCTGGAAGAAACTCGTCGCCGCCGGCGCGCACCCGCAACGCCTGCTGTGGGCCAGCACCGGGACCAAGGACAAGCACGCTTCCGACACGCTGTACGTGGAGGCGCTGGCCGCGCCCGACACCATCAACACCATGCCGGACAAGACCCTGCTTGCCTTTGCCGAGCACGGCAAGCTGCACGGAACGATGCCGGACGACGGCGGGGATTGCGAAAAGGTGATCGCAGAATTCAAGGCCGCCGGCATCGACGATGCGGAACTCGCCGGCCGGTTGCAGCGCGAGGGCGCGGAGAAGTTCGTCAAAGCCTGGAACGATCTGCTGGGCAAGCTCGGCCAGAAAAGCGCGAAGCTTGGGCCGAAGGCGGCGGGGCACGGAGCGCGCGCATGAAACCGTCGTCGCTGCGCGCGTCGCGGGAATGGCAGGCGCTCGCAGACCACTGGGGCCGTCTGCGCGGCACCACGCTCAAGGACCTGTTCGACGCCGATCCGGCGCGCGGGACGCGCCTGGTGGCCGATGACGCGGGGGTGTACCTCGACTACTCCAAGAACCTCGCAACCGCGGAAACGCTGCGCCTGCTGCAACGGCTCGCGCAGGCGCGCGGCGTGCTCGCGCGACGCGACGCGATGTTCCGTGGCGACAAGATCAACGAGACCGAAAAGCGCGCGGTGCTGCACGTCGCGCTGCGCGCGCCGCACACCGAGCGGATCGTGGTCGACGGCAAGGACGTGGTACCCGAGGTGCACGCGGTGCTGGAACGGATGGCCGCGTTCAGCGACAAGGTTCGTTCGGGCGAGTGGCTCGGACAAACCGGCAAACCGATCCGGAACGTCATCAGCATCGGCATCGGCGGCTCCGACCTCGGGCCGGTGATGGCCTGTGAGGCGTTGATGCACTACAGCCGGCGCGACATGACCTTCCGCTTCGTGTCCAACGTCGATCCCACGGATTTCGTCGAGGCAACCCGCGACCTCGACGCCTCGGAAACCCTGTTCATCGTCTGCTCCAAGACCTTCACCACGCTGGAAACGCTCACCAACGCCCGCGCCGCGCGCGACTGGTGCCTGCAGGGCCTTGGTGACGGCGGACAATCTGACCAAAGTTCGGCGGTGGCCAAACACTTCGTCGCGGTTTCGACCAACGAAGACGAAGTCGGGAAGTTCGGCATCGACACCGACAACATGTTCGGCTTCTGGGACTGGGTCGGTGGCCGCTATTCCATGGATTCGGCGATCGGCCTTTCGACAATGCTGGCCATCGGTCCGGAAGCATTCCGCGAAATGCTGGCGGGCTTCCATGCGATGGACGAACATTTCCGGACGGCGCCGCCCGCGCGCAACCTGCCGCTGCTGATGGGGTTGTTGTCGGTCTGGTACAACGATTTTTTCGGCGCGCAGACGGTCGCGGTGTTGCCGTACGCGCAATACCTGAAGCGCTTCCCGGCCTACCTGCAGCAACTGACGATGGAGAGCAACGGCAAGCACGTGACGCTGGATGGCGCACGCGTCGATTACCCGACGGGGCCGATCTACTGGGGCGAACCCGGCACCAACGGGCAACACTCGTTCTATCAGTTGATCCACCAGGGCACGCGGCTGATCCCGTGCGATTTCCTTGGCTTCAACCAGTCGCTGAATCCCTTGGGTGGCCAGCACGACCTGCTGATGGCGAACCTTCTCGCACAGACCGAAGCACTGGCTTTCGGCAAGACGGCGGACCAGGTGCGCAAGGAAGGCACGCCCGAGTGGCTGGTGCCGCACCGGGTGTGCGAGGGCAACCGGCCGACCAACACCATCCTGATGGATCGCCTTGACCCGCGCGCGCTGGGCACGCTCGTTGCGCTGTACGAACACAACGTGTTCGTGCAAGGGGCGGTCTGGCACATCGATTCGTTCGACCAGTGGGGTGTGGAGCTAGGCAAGCAGCTCGCGAAGAAGGTGATTCCGCAATTGCAGGACGGCAAGGAACCTAAGCTCGTGCACGACAGTTCCACCAATGCGCTGATTCGGCGGTATCGTCGCGCGAGAAAAAAAGCAAAAGCAAAAACTTCTGACACGGATAAGAGCGGATAAGAGCGGATCAGCGAAGAGCAACAGCATTGACCACGGATTGACACGGATGAACACGGATCAGGAGCAAGAGCATTGGACGCGGATAAGAGCGGATAAGAGCGGCTGAACGCGGATCAGCGAAGAGCAACAGCATCGACCACGGATTGACGCGGATGAACGCGGATCAGGATCAAGAGCATTGGGCACGGATAAGAGCGGATAAAAGCGGATCAGCACGAGCAACGGCATTGGACGCGGATCAACGCGGATGAACGCGGGTCAGGAGCAAGAGCATTGGACACGGGTAAGAGCGGATAAAAGCGGATCAGCGAAGAGCCGTAGGGCGGAACCCGCGAAGCGGTTTCCGCCGGATTCGCCCTTGGCGGAAGCGGCTGCGCCGATTCCGCCCTACCAAACTACCGCCAGCGGGTCGTGCATCACCTGCACAAGAGGGCGGATGCGACGGGTTACACGCTCGTTCCGATTCCCGCATGAGAAAAAATCTATGCAGATCGGTTATATATGTTTGTTTCTAGAAAGTCCCTGTGAAGCGGGAAAAAATGGATAGACTCGCGGTTTTATGCGTGTCAAAAATGCTTTTGTTTTGAATTAAATTCGCTTTCATCCGTGGTCATCCGCGAAAAAGTGCTTTGTGAGGTGTACGTGTGAGTTCTGAAGAAGTTTCGCCACTGGCCGGCAAGCCAGCGCCAGCGTCGATTCTGGTCGATATCGGGAAGCTCTTGGCCGCCTATGCGGGTATCCATCCGGATCCATCGCAGCCGTCGCAGCGCGTGGCGTTCGGCACCTCCGGGCATCGCGGTTCTTCGCTGGACGGCAGTTTCAACGAGTGGCACATTTTTGCGATTACCCAGGCGATCTGCGATTACCGCGCGAAGGAGTCGGTGTCCGGCCCGCTGTACATCGGCTACGACACCCACGCGCTGTCGAAACCCGCGTTCAAGTCGGCACTGGAAGTGCTGGGCGCGAACAACGTGATGGTGTTGACCTCGAAGGGTGGCGAATTCACGCCCACGCCCGCGATTTCGCACGCGATCCTGTGTCACAACCGTGGCCGTGATTCGGGCCTTGCGGACGGCATCGTGATCACGCCATCGCACAACCCGCCGGACAACGGCGGCTTCAAGTACAACCCGGTGAACGGAGGTCCGGCGGGCACCGAAATCACGAGCTGGGTACAGGACCAGGCGAACCAGTACCTGGAGAAACGGCTGGGTGGCGTCCGGCGCGTGCCGTTCGCGCAGGCCTGTGCGGCGTCGACCACGCAAACCCACGATTACCGCGACGCCTATATATCGGATCTTGCGAACGTCATCGATTTCGATGCGATCCGCGGCGCCGGACTGAAGCTCGGCGTGGATCCGCTCGGCGGAGCAGGGGTACATTACTGGGCGCCGATCGCCGAGCGTTACGGGCTCGACCTGACGGTGGTCAGCGAGGAAGTCGATCCGCGTTTCGCATTCATGACGGTCGATTGGGACGGCAAGATCCGCATGGATCCTTCCTCGGAATACGCGATGCAGCGGCTGCTGTCGCTCAAGGACCAGTACGACGTCGCCTTCGCGTGCGACACCGACCACGACCGCCACGGCATCGTGACCCGTTCGACCGGGCTGCTTAAGTCGAACCATTACCTCGCGGTGATGATTGACTACCTGTTCCGCGCGCGGCAACGCTGGCCGGAGTCGGCAGCGATCGGCAAGACCGTGGTCAGCAGCGGGCTGATCGACCGCGTCGCGCAGAAGGTCAAACGCAAGCTGTACGAGGTGCCCGTGGGTTTCAAATGGTTCGCGCCCGGGCTGCTGGATGGTTCACTGGCGTTCGGTGGCGAGGAAAGCGCGGGTGCATCGTTTCTGCGCCGGGACGGTATGGTATGGACGACCGACAAGGACGGCATCGTGCCCGCACTGCTGTCGGCCGAGATCACCGCCAAGGCCGGACGTGATCCCGGTGAGTGCTACGACACGCTCGCCGACGAGCTTGGCAGGCCCTTCACGGACCGGGTCCAGGCTTCGGCAAATAGTACGCAAAAACAGAAGCTTTCAAAGCTTTCTTCCAATGAAATCGACATCGATGCCCTGGCCGGCGAGAAAGTGTCGAAGATCCTTGAAAAGGCTCCCGGCAATGACGCTCCGATCGGAGGGATCAAGGTGATCGCGGAACACGGCTGGTTCGCGGCGCGGCCCTCGGGAACCGAAGACATCTACAAGATTTACGCCGAGAGTTTCCGCGACCGGCAGCACCTCGATCGGATCCTCGAGGAAGCACAACAGGTCGTCGATCGCGCAATCGCGTGAGGGCGTGTGCCGAGACGGCATTTCCGGCGCAGCCAGCATCGGCTCGGGCACGCCCACACCGAGGCCGAAGCGCGGGTTGGCGGCTCAAGCGTGCAGCCAGAGCCGTAGGACGGAACCCGCGAAGCGGTTTCCGCCGGATTCGCCCTTGGCGGAAGCGGCTGCGCCGATTCCGCCCTACCAAACCTGGGAGCCAACCAACCGGCGCGCCGGTAGACGTCCAAAAAGGAACAAGAAGCCTCTCTTACAATCAACCGATTAATTTCTGTTCCTTGAAAGTAACGGAGATCGAACCATGGCAGAGAACAAGGGCAAGTCGTCAGCGAAGCACTTCAAGGTTGGCGACCACGTAAGCTGGAACTCCGAAGCAGGACACGTCAGCGGCACCATCGTCAAGGTCCACACCAGCGACTTCGACTACAAGGGCCACACCCACCACGCCGGCAAGGACGATCCGCAATACGAGATCAAGCGCGACAAGACCGACCACGTCGCTGCGCACAAGGGAGGTGCACTGAAGAAGCTCGGTGGCTGAGTCGAATGGACGCAGCGCGCAGCGCCACGGAAGCCGACTGCCGTGGCGGCTGATCAACCGCGGCGGCAGCGCACTTCGGGTACGGAGCGAGCGTACGCGCGCTCGGGCGATGGCGGTATGCTGATCGACGATGCCCGACGGGATCCGGTTCGCGCAATGACCAGCCTCGCCACGCTGTCGGACGAAGCCCTGCTGGATTCGCTG
>JBOHYT010000194.1:0-8654 GCA_050738055.1 Rhodanobacteraceae bacterium | reverse complement strand
TACATGGCCTTGTAGGAGCGGCGGAAGCCGCGATGGAAGCCTCCATCCATGGCCATAGCTCCGTGGTCGGGCCTTCCGGCCCTCCTACAGCGCGGCTTGTTGGCCCTCGGATCATACGGATCTCGTCACCTCGACCGGCGACACGCGCGAAGCGCGGCGCGCCGGCGCGAATACCGCAGCCTGGCCCAGCAACAACAACACGACCACGCCGACCGCGACGTATCCCACCGGCATCCGTTGCATCGCGAACAGCCGCATCAGCCAAAGGTTCAGCCCGATCGCCAGCACGATGCCGAGCGCCACGCCGGCACCGGCGATCAGCAGGTTTTCCATCTGGAAATAACGCAGGATGTCGATCTTGCGTGCGCCGAGCGCACGGCGGATGCCGATCTGCTTGCGCCGCTGGCCGACCCAGAAACTGGTGAGCCCGACGATGCCCGCGCCGGTGACGCACAGCAGGATCACGCAAATCACGCCCATCAGGATGGCCATGCCACGGTCGGCGCGATAGGCGTGGGTGCGGATGGCGGCGAACGAATGCACGTTGCTGTCGGCGTAATTCGAGCTGGTGTCGAGCACGCGCATCGGGTTGGACGCGAACAGGGCCTTGGGCGCCTCGCGCATCGCCTCTTCCAGCCGCCCCGGTTTGGCGCGAATGACATAACGCGAAAAGGTCGCGTCGAGCCTCGTCGGAATCAGCACCGAATTCCAGAACCATGCGTTGGACCAACTGTCCACGCTGGGCACCGACATGCGCGCGATGATGCCGACGATGGTGCTGGGCGACGTGCGGTCGAGATAGATCGCCTTGCCAAGCGCGTCGCCGTTCGGAAACAGCTTGTCGGCCAACGCCTTGGTGACGATGACCACGGCCGGCTTGTTGTGGCCCCGGAAACCCATGTGGGTCACGTCGCCGGCTGTGAAGTTGCGCCCCGCGATCAACCGTAGGCCGAGCGTGGGAATCATCCGGTCGCCGCCGAAGTAGAACGCCGCGTGCGCGGTGGAATCCCGCTGGTCCGGCTTCAGCCCTATTCCGCCGCTCCAGGTGCTGTTCGCCAACGGGAACGTGTTGAGGGCAATGTCAGATTGCACGTCGGGCAGGTTGCGCAAGGTCGCCACGTCTTCCTGCTGCATGGCGTCGAGCTTGTCGATGGATGCTGCGTCGTCTCCGGTCGGCGCCCCCACCCACTGTTGCGTCACCACGAAGAGATTCTGTTCGTCCATGCCGGTCGGGCGCTGGATGCGGTCGACGCGCTGGCCGATGATGAAGATCGCGTTGCAGACGATCGCCAGTGTCAGCGCGATCTGCAGGGCGATGAGGAACACACCGGCCTTGTGCTTGCGCAACGCGGCGATCATGGGGTGGAGTGTCATGGTCGTGTCCCTTGCTCGTCATTCCCGCGCAGGCGGGAATCCAGTGTCTTTGCCATCCCGGCGAGAACCGAAGTCCATGCTTGGTCCTGATTCGCACTGAAGCTCAACATAGTTATCTCGTCATTCCGGGGCTGCCCGCGCTGTTTGCGGGCAGAACCCGGAATCCAGCTCTTCGCGCCGACACAGAACAAGCTGGATAGACTCGCCGCGTCCGCGGCTCGCCCTGCGGGCCATCGGCTTCGCCGATGTTTGCTCCGGCGTCCTGCCTCCGCGATCGGGTTCCATTGCCGATGAAGCCGGCAATGGCCCCGGAATGACGAGGTATTTTGTTTTCCTTGACTCATCGCCTTCTCAGTTCGACTTCAGTTGCCACGCCGGTTGCACGCGCGAGGCACGGAAGGTGGGGTACAAAGCCGCCAGCAGGCTCGCCGCGATCGCGATCGCCAGCGTAAGCAACAGCAACGACCAATCCAGGCGCGCCAGCA
Source organism: Rhodanobacteraceae bacterium (assembly GCA_050738055.1). Lineage (GTDB taxonomy): Bacteria > Pseudomonadota > Gammaproteobacteria > Xanthomonadales > Rhodanobacteraceae > 66-474. The sequence goes on along the minus strand of JBOHYT010000194.1, from coordinate 6,795 downwards.
CCGCGATGTCTCGGGGCATCACCAGGCCCACGCCGGCGATGCCGAGCCACGTCAACAGCAGGCCGAACAGCCCCCCGGCCAGCCCGACCATCCCCGCTTCGGTCAGGAACTGGGCATAGATCGCCGAGCGCGGCGCACCCAATGCGCGACGCACGCCGATCTCGCTGCTGCGGCGCAGGAACTTGGCCAGCAACAACCCAGTGGTGTTGACGAGACAAACCAGCAACAACCCGAGCGCGACGTACAGCGAAATCCGCGTGTCCGGCGGCACCACGTGCTGGTAGTCGAGCCACGCCATCAGGCCGCGCAGACGGACGCTCGGCGCCCAATCCGGATGGTGTTCGCGCGCCAAGCCCGTGAGGTAATTCTTGTATCGCTGCGCGGCCGCCGCGTCGTCGAGCTGCACCATGTAGGAAATCCATACGCAACTCGAACGCTGCAACCCGACGAAACCCGTCTGTTTCGGTGCCTGATAACAGTTGGTGTTGCCTTCGTTGGGCATCCCCGCTGCAATCGCGGTGTTGAACGGCACCAGCACGTCCTCGCCCTTCATGTAGAAGCCGCCGGTGTTGACCACGTCGTAGAACACCGGCTGTGGATGCCAGTCGCCCAGCACGCCTACCACGCGGTAATCGTGGCCGTCGATGTCGAGCGACTTGCCGACGCTGTCGCCACCGCCGAACACCTTGCGGTTGAGTTTTCCGCTGATCACGACCACCGTGGCACGATGCTGATCGTCCGCGGCACTCCAGCCGCTGCCGTACTGGAACGGCACGTCGAGCATCGGAAAGAACTCGCCGAACACGGCATGCCCCATGACATTGATCGGATGCTTGCCGGGATCGGCCGGCACCACCGACGGCGAGATCATGTACATCGCGGACTGGAATTTCCCGCGGTGATCGCGCATCAGCGCCGTGGCGTCGTCGTAGGTGAGCTGGTCCGGCGGCCCTTTCTCGGTCTGGGTGGGATCGGCCGCCTGCGCCTGCGGCCCCCACGGGTCGACCTGCGGAACAAACAACTCGGATGATTTCCACGGAATCGGGTCACCCGACACCGCGCGGAACACCGACCACGTGGTCATCGACGCGGCCACGCCAAAGCCGATGGTCACGATCATCAATGCGGTGAGCGCAGGATTGCGTTTCAGGCTGCGCAATGCGAGATCGAGGTAATAGGCAAACATGGTCGAGTCACTCCGATATCAACTCCGTCCCCTTCAAGGGGAGGGCCACCGCTTCGCTCCCTCCCCTTCAAGGGAAGGGCCGCTGCTTTTCTCCCTCCCCTTCAAGGGGAGGGTGGGGAGGGGATGGTGTCGATCGCAGGCGCCCAGCGATTGCCGGATCGCCTCGCACACGCCGTCCGTATCCTGAAACACCTGGTTATTCCAGAACCGCAGAACGACGAACCCGGCTTGTTCAAGAAGCGCCGTACGCGTTGCATCGGCATCCAAATTTGCCGCGTGCTGGCTGCCGTCCAGTTCGACAATCAACTTCCTTTCCGGACAAACGAAATCGAGAATGTAATCCCTGAAGGGATGTTGTCGCCGGAACTTGCAACCGTCGAGCTGTCGCAAACGCAGACGTTGCCACAGCAGACGCTCGGCATCGGTTGGCCTGTTGCGCAGGCGCCGCTGCAATTTCGGCGCGAGAATGGATCGGTTGGTTTGACCCTTCATTGACCGGTGATCTCCTGTTTGCAACACCATCCCCACCCAACCCTCCCCTTGAAGGGGAGGGCTTTACGGCATCACCAGCGTCTGCGTGCCATCGTCCGCAGACGGCACGATGCTGCTGGTCATCGGCGGCTGGGGTCGCGGTGCAGCGACTCGATCTGCGCCCGCGTCGGATACACGGTGACCGTCGGAAGGGTGAGCACCGCTTCCGCGCGCGGAGCCGGCGTGGCATTGGCGACGACGGCCGCGCCCTGCGCGTGGAACCAGGCGAGCACCGCACAATTGATCAGGATGGCGGCGGTGATGGCAACGAGCTTCTGGATGTTCATGGTTGTGGACCTCGATGTGCTTCGACATCCCCTGGTTCCGGACTCAACGCTTGCTCCCTCCCCTTGAAGGGGAGGGCTGGGGCGGGGATGGGTTTGGCATCCGATCCATCAACACCATCCCCTCCCAAACCCTCCCCTTGAAGGGGAGGGCTTCAAAGCGCGCGGCCCTACGCCATGCGGTCTTCGGCGGCGGCTTCGGTACGTTTCGGCGGCGCGTGGAAGCGCGACTCCTCGGAGATGTCCACGGCCTGGCCGTCGATGACGTGCACGCTGCGCTGCGCGCGCGCCGCGAGTTCCGGATCATGGGTCACCATCACGATGGTGGCGCCGCCGCGGTGGATTTCCTCCAGCAGTTCCATCACGCTGCGCGCCATCTGCGTATCCAGATTGCCGGTCGGTTCGTCGGCGAGCAGCAGGCGAGGTGAACCGGCCAGCGCCCGTGCGATCGCGACGCGCTGCTGCTGCCCGCCCGAGAGCTCGGCCGGGTAGTGCTTCATGCGCGAGGCGAGCCCGACGCGTTCCAGCGATTCCTGGATCCGCTGCTGACGCTCGGCGGATTTCATGCCGCGGTAGCGCAACGGCACCTCGACGTTGTCGTGCACGTTGAGATCGGGGATCAGGTTGAAGCTCTGGAACACGAAACCGATCTTCTCGTTGCGGATCTTCGAGCGCGCGTTGTCGCCGAGGTTGCTCACGTCGGCGTCATCCAGCAGGTATTCGCCGCCGGTGAAGCTTTCGAGCAAGCCCGCGATCGTCAGGAACGTCGTCTTGCCGGAACCCGAAGGCCCCATCACCGCGACGAATTCGCCCTCCTTCACGTCGATGTTGAAATCGCGCAGGGCATAGGTTTCCACCACTTCGGTGCGGTAGACCTTCGACAGGTGGGTCATCTTGAGCATGGTTGTTTTCCTCGGTGGTGTGGGGTTTGATGCGGATGGACGGTGAAGGGTTTAAATGACAAACACACGCTCGAATCCGGCCACTTTCCTTCACTCGCCATTCCAAGGGCGAGCGCCATGGCACGCAGAAGACCTGGATTCCGGGTTGCGCCAACGATGAAGCCGTGGTCGCACCCGGAATGACGAAGAACTGTTTGTGGCGGTGGCGCTCATGACTTTCGATTCTCGATTCTCGATTCCCGATTCTCGATTCCCGATTCCCGATTCCCGATTCCCGGCTTCACTGGCTGATCGCGACTTTTGCCGCGCCGTTGAAATTGCTGGTGCCGGAAATCACGACCTTGTCGCCGGCTTTCAGGCCCTGCAGGATCTCGACCTTGTCGATGGAGCTGGGCCCCAGCGTCACCGGCGTCTTGTAGGCGATGCCATCGCGCACCACGTAGGCGTAGCGGCCACCGGATTCATCGACGAACGATCCGCGCGCGACGGTCAACACGTTCTCGCGGTGGTCCAGAACGATTCGCACCGACAGCCGCTGGTTCTGGCGCAACTGTTCGGGCTTGGCGCCTTCGAAGCGCACCCGCGCCACGACTTCGCCGTTCACGACCTCCGGCGAGATCGCGCTGACTGCGCCCTTCCAGTCGCGGCCGTTGCCGCTGATCACCGCGGGCATGCCGGATGCTAGGTCGCGCGCAAAGCTTTCCGGCACGTTCACCTGCACTTCCAGTGCGGACAGGTCGACCACCGTCAGCAATTTCGAATCCTTCGGCACGGTTGCGGTCTGCGCGATGAACAACTGGCCGATCTGGCCGTTCACCGGCGAGCGCACGTTCAAATCGTCGACCTGGCGCTTGAGATCCGCGACCAGCAGTTTCTGACGCTGGTAGGCGAGCTTCTTGGCCTGGATTTCCAGCGCCAGGCTGGAATCGTCCATACCGAGATTGCTTTTCGCGTGGCGCAACAGGATCTGCGCCTTTTCCAGCAGGTCGTGGTGGCGGTTGACGTCGAGTTCCGACACGGCGCCCTTCTTGTACGCCTCCTGGTAACGCTTGAGGTCACGCGTCGCGGCTTGTTCGTCGATCTGCGCGTTGTCGAAGGTCTCCTGCAGTTTGGAACGCTGCTGGTTGGCATCGATCTTCGATTGCTGGTACGCGACCTCCATCGCGTCTTCGTTGTTCTGTTCCTGCGCCAGCTTGTTGGTGAGTTCGGGGCTCGCGATCACCGCCAGCACCTGGCCCTTCTTCACCTTGTCGCCGGCGTGCACCTCCAGCGCCACCGCACCGGCGGCGTTGGCGTACAGGGTTGGGCTGACCGCCGCGACCACCCGTCCGTCGGCGGCGATGTCGCGCACGAACGGGCCGCGCTCGACCGTGGCGATCTGCAGCCGCGACGCACTGACCGACGAGCCGGCGCCCATCAGGCGGATCGCGCCAGGCACCAGCCAGACCAGCAGCGCGACGATCACCACGCCGATGGCGGCGTAGATCGCCAGCTTCTTCTTGCTGAGGCGCTTCTCGATGATGCGGTCCGTGGCGGAGGTGTCGCGAATGCTCATGCTCAGGTCTCCGGCCGCACCACGCGGCCACACCCTCTATGGAGCAAGAACGATGCCAACGGCGCCGGATATTTTTCACCCGTTTTTTCAGCAGGTTACGCGACACCCGGCGGCAGATAAAGTGTCCGCGGACACTCCGCGGACAGTCCGCGGACGCCGGACACCTGCTTCCCCCGCGGTCGTTCGGCCGGTGGCTGAGGCAAACACTGCAACCCTTTGCCCGACTGGCGCATCCTTGTGTCGTGGACATGCCCTCGAACTTCCAGCAGCACGTCGACCCGGTTCTGGTTGCGCGGATGCAACGCGGCGACCTCGCGGCCTTCGAAACCGTGTACCGCCAATTCGAGCACGCTGCGTGGACCCTGGCATTGCGCCTGACCGGCCGCTGCGATGTCGCCCAGGAAGTAATGCAGGATGCGATGCTGAAGGCCTTCGAGCGTGCCCGCCAATACCGCGGCGACGCACCGTTCGCCGCGTGGCTGCGCAAGCTGGTGGTGAACGAGGCGTTGATGCAACTGCGCCATGACCACCTGCACGTCATCGAGGTTTTCGACGAATCGCGGATCCATGACGAGACGCCCGTGCCATGGGCCGCAGTCGACTCCGCAACCCTGGACCATGCGCTGAACCGCCTTCCCGACACCGCGCGTGCGGTGCTGTGGCTGTACCACGTCGAGGGCTACACGCACGTCGAGATCGCCCGTCAGTTTGGGCGCTCGGTGAGTTTTTCCAAATCCCAGCTCGCGCGCGCCATCCGGCGATTGCGCGAAACACTCCAACCGAACGTGGAGGAGATGCCATGCACGACGGGCCCGACCACCACCGCATGAACGAATGGAACGACGACGACGCGCTCGCCACCGCGCTGCGCGCGCTGCCTGCCGCGCACTCCACGCCCGACGCGTGGCCGGCCCTTGCCGCGCGCATCCAGCGTCGCCGCCGCGCCCGCACAACGGTATGGTTCACCCTGCCCGCCGCGTTTGCGGCCTGCCTTGCGCTGGCGCTGCTGTGGCCGCGCGCGACGCTGCACGCGCCGGCGCCGGTCGAGCTTGCGCAGCCCGCTGGCACAGCCGTACAAGCTCCGGACGACCCGAACATCGCGGCATTGCAGGCGAGTTCGCGGCAGTGGCAAGCCTGGGTGCAGAAGCTCGATGCCGACGGTGCGCCCCTGAACGGCCGCGCCCTGGCGCAAGCCGTGGCGCTGCAGGATCGCATCGGCATGATCGACCTGCAGCTCTCCGCGGCCCGCAACCCCGCGACCGTCGGCAACCTCTGGCAACGGCGCATCACGCTACTGCAGCGGCTGGGCCTGCTGCACCTGCAACCGTACGCGGTCGCGGAACAAATCCGCCCGGCCGCATCCCGTGCAACCTCCCTGTGAGCACTCCATTGTGAACCGGAGACCCGCCATGAAACGATTCCTCCCCGCACTACTTATGGTTTTGGCTTCCACGGCCTTCGGCGCGCCACCGGCGCCTGCTTCGGCGCCAGCGTCGACCGCCAACCCCGACCTGCAACAGCAAATGTCGGCGTTGCAGTCGCAAATGAACACGCTCGCCGCGAGGATGGCCGCGCTGTCCGCGAACCTCGGCGACGAGGCGAACGCCACCGCGCTGCGTTACCTCGCCAACGACAAGCGCGGCATGCTCGGCATCGCGGCAAGCCGTGGCCGGGATGGCTTGCGTGTCGAGGCGGTGACGCCGGGTGGGCCTGCCGAACGCGCCGGCCTCCAAACCGGCGACGTGATCACTGCCATCGACGGGAAACGTCTGTCGCCGAACGATTCGTACGCACTCGCCGATTTGCAACCCGGCAAGACGGCACGACTGACCGTAATCCGCGATGGCAAAACGTTGCACTTCAACGCAACCCCGGAACGCTTCCAGACAAACGACTGGCAGGCCACGGTGCGCGCCGCCGAACGTGCCGCGCACGACGCCACAGCGCGCGTGAACTCGCCAGAGTTCCAGCAGCACCTGCGCCAGCAAATCGACCACGCGATGCACGCGGCGTCGCAGGCGCGCACCGTGGCAATCGAAGCGGGTTCGCGCGCCGGCGCATGGAACGTCATGGCGCCATGGTGGGGCCTGAACCTCGCGCCGCTGAACCCGGACCTCGGCCGCTATTTCGGCACCGATGAGGGCGCGCTGGTGCTGTCGCGCGAAGCCAAACGCTATCCGAAACTCCAACCCGGCGATGTGATCACCAGAGTCGGCGCACGGCCGGTCGCGAATCCGCAGGATGCGCTGCGCGCGTTCCGCGATTCGCCGGAGGACAAGCCCGTCGCGGTCACCGTGCGACGCCACGGAAAGACGATGGCGCTCGCCTTCAAGTCGG
>JBOHYT010000193.1:0-4837 GCA_050738055.1 Rhodanobacteraceae bacterium | reverse complement strand
GCGCGGCCACGCCAGAGGTAACGATCGCCCAGCAGTGGCGCCATCCAGCCGCCGCGGTGGTAATGACGCAGTACGCACGAGCCGACCGGCGTATCGAGGAAGGCGACGCCGCCGCGTCCGCCGCCGGACGTGCGCAAGCCACCCCGCGACTGCCACCACGAGCGGTCGAACCAGGCCAACGTCGGCGGTTCGGCCAGGGCCGCGTCGAACAGCATCGCCTCGCCACCGGATGCGACAATGCGCGGCTCGACCGCATGCCGTTCCTCACCCGGTTGCGCTGACGCTTCCATCCGTCCAGTCTAGCAAGCCGATGCCCGCAACCCCGCACTCCATCTGTCTGCTGCGCACGTCGGCACTCGGCGACGTGACCCACGTGGTGCCAGTGGTGCGTACCCTGCAGGCCGCGTGGCCGGCGACGCAACTGACCTGGATCGTCGGCAAGCTGGAACACAAGCTGGTAGGCGACATCGCCGGGGTCGAGTTCTTGGTGTTCGACAAGCGCGCGGGGCTCGCGGGGTACCGGGGCGTGCGCAAGGCGCTCTCGGGCCGCCGCTTCGACGCGCTGCTGCACATGCAGGTCGCCTTGCGCGCCAACCTGCTCAGCCTCGCGGTGCAGGCCGATCGCCGGATCGGTTACGACCCTGCGCGATCGAAGGACCTGCACGGCATGTTCGTCGCCGAACGGATCGCCGCACGCACCGGCGAGCACGTGCTCGATGCCATCGGCAGCTTCGTCGAACCGCTTGGGCTTGTCCAGACCGCGGTGCGCTGGGATATCCCGATCCCGGGCGAGGCCCGCGAATGGGCTGCGGCGCAATGGCCGGACGATGGCCAACCCACGCTCATCGTGAGCCCGGCGTCCAGCCATGCGCTGCGCAACTGGCGTGCGGAACGCCATGCCGCGGTCGCCGACCACGCGTCGCTCGCACTGGGCATGCGCGTGGTGCTGACCGGCGGGCCATCCGCCGCCGAGCGCGCGCTCGGCGATGCGATCCTCGCGCGCATGAAAACCACGCCGCTGGACCTGATCGGCAAGGACACCCTGAAACGCGCGCTCGCGTTGTACCAGCGCGCAACCCTCGTGCTGACCCCCGATGCGGGTCCCACGCACATGGCCAACGCGGTCGGCGCGCGGGTGCTCGGCCTGCACGCCGCCAGCAATCCGGCACGCTCCGGCCCGTACTCCAATCGCCGCTGGTGTGTCGATCGTTACGACGACGCCGCGCGCAAATACCTGCACAAACCGGCGGCAGAGATCCCGTGGGGCACCAAGATCGAGTACCCGGGCGTGATGGACTTGGTAACGGTCGACGACGTGATCGAAAAGCTCGAAGCGTCCATGCGCGCCATGTAGGAGCGGCGGAAGCCGCGACCAATTGCCGCAGACGCGATCGGGCCTTCCGGCACGCCGATGCGATCGGGCCTTCCGGCCCTCCTACGGCGCCCGATAATCCTGGTACGACTTCGCGCAGCAGGTAGGTGCGGCGGAAGCCGCGACCGGTTGCCGCAGATGCGATCGGGCCTTCCGGCACGCCGAGAAGTCGGGCCTTCCGGCCATCCTACGGCGTTCGATAATTGCGATCGGGCCTTCCGGCCCTCCTACGGCGCCCGATAATCCTGGTACGACTTCGCGCAGCAGGTAGGAGCGGCGGAAGCCGCGACCGGTTGCCGCAGATGCGATCGGGCCTTCCGGCACACCGAGACAGTCGGGCCTTCCTACGACGCCCGATAATCCTGATACGACTTCTCCTCCACCAGCCGCGAGCCGAGCTTCAGGTTGATCGCCCGTTTGACCGTCGCGCGCTCATCGTTGGTGTGGTACACCGCGCGCGCCAGTTCGATGAAGCGCGCGTCGAAGGCTTGCTCGCGTTCCTTCACCCGAATTTCATCCTCGATCTCCCACAGCGTCTCGTTGATGTGCTTCAACTCCGCGCGTTCGGCACCGACATCCGTGGCGGAGGCCTCGTCGGCCGTCCACAGCGAAGTCAGCAGTTGCAGTTCGTCGCGCACGTTCGCGAGCTTGGCCGCGTCCGACATGCGTTCCGCCTTGATTTCGAGGATCGTCAGTTTGTCGAGCAACTCGCCGTACGAGACCGGTGCGGAAATCAGGCCCATGGGAAGGTTTTCCGGAGATAGCTTACGCGCAGCCTAACAGCGCCAACTTCGCAGGCCGTGCTCCCTTGCATTTGGCGCGGCCGCTCCCCAATGTCGTAGACAGCGCCCGAATCCCGGCACGTCGACAGAATGGAGAACGAAGCATGAAAATCCTGATGGTGCTGACCTCGCACGGCCAGCTTGGCAACACCGACAAATCGACCGGCGTGTGGCTGGATGAGTTTGCCGCGCCGTACTACGTGTTCAAGGACGCGCGTGCCGACGTCGCCTTGGCCTCGCCTGCCGGCGGCCAACCGCCGATCGATCCGAACAGCGAAAAGCCGGAGAACCTGACGGATGCGACCAAGCGCTTTCGTGGCGACGCCGCGGCGACGCAGGCGCTCGCCAACACCGCGAAGCTCGCGGGCGTCGACGCCGAGGCGTACGACGCGGTGTTCTATCCGGGCGGTCATGGCCCGCTGTGGGATCTTGTCGAGAACGAGGATTCCGTGCGCGTGCTTGAAACCCTGTACGCGCAGGGAAAGCCGGTTGCGCTGGTCTGCCATGGCCCGGCCGCGCTGCGCGACGCGCGCGGTCCGTATGGCTTGCCGCTGGTTCGCGGCAGCGAGGTCACCGGCTTTTCCAATGCCGAAGAGCAGGCTGCCGGACTCGCCGATGAGGTTCCGTTCCGGGTCGAGGACATGCTGAAGGAAATCGGCGGCGAGTACTCCAAGGCCGACAACGGCCAGAGCCACGTGGTCAGCTCGCGCAACCTCATCACAGGCCAGAACCCGGCATCGTCGACCGGTGCCGCAAAAGCGGTGCTGGAGCTGCTAAGCGGAAGCGGCAAGGCCGAGGCAAAGGCCGCCTGAGGGGGTCAAAAGGACGGGAAGCCCCCCGCCCGCCGCGGTGGAAACCGCTGCGCGGGTTCCACCCTACGCGTCGAACACCGATACCACACGACGGATCGGCGCAGCACCGTAGGGCGGAATCGGCGCAGCCGCTTCCGCCGCCACCACAAGGCGGAAACCGATGGGCGAAAACCGATCGGAATCACGGTCCCGACGCAGTCGGTTCCGTGGGCTTGGCCGATGCCGAGGATTTCTGGGTGTAGGGCGCGATCCCGGAAGGCTCGGGCACTTCCGGCAGGAATTGGGGGTTCCGCCGCGCGTGGGTGGCCTGCTCATACGCATAGGCAATACCGATCAAGGTCGGCTCGCTCCACTTGTGCCCGAAGAACAACATCCCGACGGGAAGGCCGTGCACGAATCCGGCCGGTACCGTGATCGACGGATACCCGGCGACCGCCGCCGGACCGTACGCCGACGGCAGGTCCGGGTCGCCGCTGACGAGGTCGATCCGCCACGCCGGATCCTGCGTCGGGGCGAGCAACGCATCCAGATGCTGCGCCTTCATCGCCGCATCGATGCCTTCCGGCCCAGCGAGCGTTTGCAGCTTCTTCAGCGCATCGGTGTAGGCCTTGTCCGTCAGCGGCCCCTTGGCCTCGGCTTCGGTGAAAAGTTCCTGTCCGAACCACGGCATTTCCTCGGCAGCGTGGGCCTTGTCGAACGCGATCAGGTCCGCCAACGAGTGCACCGAAAGACCCTTGCGCGTGGCGAGATATGCGTTGATGTCGTGCTTGAACTGGTACAGCAGCACGGTCGTCTCGGCCTTGCCGTAGTCGTTGACGTGCGGGATCTTGACCGGATCGACCACGGTCGCCCCGTGCACGCGCAGCGCTGCGATCGTTTCGGTCAACAGACGCTCGACGCCTGGGTTGTGGCCAGCCAGCTCGCGCACCACTCCAATCCGTTTGCCCTGCAATGCGTTCGGGTCCAGGAACTTCGTGTAATCGGTTGCATGCTGGTCGGCACCTTTCGTCGCCGGATCGCGCGGATCGCGGCCGGCGATCGCGGTCAGCACGATCGCCGCGTCGCGCACATCGCGCGCCATCGGACCGGCAGTGTCCTGGGTGGAACTGATCGGCACGATGCCAGTGCGACTCACCAACCCGACGGTTGGTTTGATGCCGACGATCCCGTTGGCGGCCGACGGGCATATGACCGAGCCATTGGTTTCCGTGCCGATCGCGACGGTGACGAATCCCGCCGCGACGGCCGCCGCAGAGCCCGAACTCGACCCGCAGGCGGTGCGATCGAGCACATACGGGTTGCGCGTCAGCCCACCGCGGCCGCTCCAGCCGCTGGTGGACCGCGTCGAGCGGAAATTGGCCCATTCGCTCAGGTTGGTCTTGCCGAGGATCACCGCACCGGCCTTGCGCAATTTCGCCGCCACGGTCGCATCACGCGGCGCGGGAGCGCCCATCAGGGCCAGCGAGCCCGCGGTGGTCGGCATCCGGTCGCCGGTGTCGATGTTGGCTTTCAGCAGGACCGGGATGCCCCACAGCGGACCGTGCTTGCCCGATTTCCGTGCGGCGTCGCGCTGCGCGGCGATCGACAGCGCATCGGGATTGATCTCGATCACCGAATTGACGCGTGGCCCTGCCTGGTCCAGCGTCGCGATGCGATGGAGGAACGATTTGGCCAGCGCCGGGGAGGTCAACGTTCCGCTTTGCATCCGCTGCTGCAGCTCGGTGATCGTGGCGTAGTCATTGCCGCTCGATGCGGCCGGCGCGGCGGTTTGCGCCATCGCCGGCCCGGCGGACAGGCCCAGCAGGACGACGATGGCCGGTGCCAACGCATTTCGTGTACGCATGCCACACCTCCTGTACGCAACGCGGAGA
>JBOHYT010000192.1:0-1063 GCA_050738055.1 Rhodanobacteraceae bacterium | reverse complement strand
AGGCAAATTGAAAACGGCCGGAAAAACGGCCGGAACGGTGGGTCGGAAAAGCGCCCAACGGCTGCCAGGGAAATGACTTCGGCCTAAAAATGCGCCATTCGGCGGGCCCGCCCGCGGTCCCGGGGCGGACCCAGCCAAGCGCGCAACGCGCTGTGCCTGAGAAACGCTGGGCGCTGCAAGGGACATGGCTTCACGGGGATTCGCGCTGCTGCGCGGCGATCGCTTCGGTGGCCCATTCGACGATCTGCTGGCGATTTTCGAGCACGCTCGGGGGGACTTCGTAGTAGGACTTCAGGGTGATTTTGGCGTTGGGCTGGAAGGGCTGCATGCCTTCGTCGAGGTAGCGTTGGCGGGTGGCGGGGTCGGTTTTGAAGTACAGCCGGCCCTTGGAGAGAATGGCGAAGAAGACGCCGGCGCGATAGATGCCCGTGCCGCCGAACATGCGGCGGGGGTCGATGTCGCCGAGCGGGGAAAGCTGGTCGAGGATGAAATCAAGGAAGGTGTCCTTGATCATGGTTGATTCCCTCGTCTTCGGCGACTGAAAGGGTGGCCGAAGCGCGACGACCTTTTTTGATTGTAGTGCGAGTGGCCATGCGACTCCATCACTCTACCATTTGACCAGCCAGTTTTTGAAGAGCCTCGATCAACTGCAAGAGCTCCTGCTTGGTCATCTCTACCGGGTCACCGGACTTTTCAACCATCCGCAAGCAGAAGGACGCGCCCTGTTCGATCCAAGCTCGAATATCACCGTTGGCCATCTCAAAGCTGTCTTCATTGGATTCAGCCTTGCTCATCCTTCGCCCTCCCACCTCTGGAATACATGGATCGATGGTTAAATCGAAGAGCGGCAAGATGCGCCCCACACAAGCCGACTGGAAGGCGGCACCACGAAAAGCGCATGTCATAAGAACATCGGAAAATAAATGCCCATTCCAATATAGCCACAACATGGCGCTTTTCCCACCCAATTTGGCGGTTGAAGTTCCGCGCGATGGGAGGCGGTGGGGACATGATCGCCTCGGGTCGCGCGGAAGAACCTTTTGGGCGTGTGGTGGCGCAGCGG
>JBOHYT010000191.1:0-14817 GCA_050738055.1 Rhodanobacteraceae bacterium | reverse complement strand
GTTTTCATCGAGGTCAGGCCGGTCACGTAGGCGTTGCCCTTGTCGAACTTGATCGTCAGGGCGCTGTCGTTCTTTGCGTAAGTGCCGCTGATGTCGGCGCCACCGCAGGCTGTGAGCAGCAAGGTGGCGAGCAGGGGAGCGAGAAATTTGATGCGGATGTTCATGATGATTCTCCGATTGAGGGATGAGTTGGATCGATGAGCTTCGCTACCATGCACGCCGATCACACGGCGCTCAGGCTGCGCTTGACGCCGAGCACGGCCAGCACGATCGCGGATGCCAGCGAGAGGTAAAAGCCGAAGCCGAGGTTGAAGGCATCGAACATGCCGCCACTGATGTTGTCGCCCAACGAGCTGACCGTGTGCCCGACGGAAAATACGGCCCACAACACCGTGAGGAGCGGAATGACCAGTGCCAACCATGCACGCCGGTCGCGCCAGAACAGCGGTACGGCGATGCTGGCGTAACCCAGCAACAGCAAGACCTTGATCATGCCGCCGCCGCCGGCGCCGACCTGGCTCATCAGGCTGGCGATGTCGAACATCGACTTGCCCATGCTGGCGCCCATCATCGACATCGAAACGGCGTTGAACGCGAGCGTGCCGAGCAGGAACAGAACCCAGGCGCCCAGCATGAGTTTTCCGTAGCGTTCGATGATCGCGTTGACCGTGACGGCGTTGTTCGGCGGCGCGTCGTTGGTTGCAACGCCCGGCGATACGGCGCCGGCGGGCGCCGCGGCGCCACGCGTTGCCGTGCCGGGAGCCGCGCCGGCGGAAGCCGGAATCGAGGCGCGCAGCCTGTTGAACGACGCGCCGAACTTCCCTCCCAATTCCGCCGCCTTCTCCTTGAGCAGCACGTCATCGCCCACTGCGGCGATCGCGACGATCGTATCGTCATCGAACGCGACCTCTACGGTCTTGTTGACGGCCGGCGCATTGTTGCCGCGCCAGGCGGCGAGTGCGAATGGATGCTGCTTGCCTTCGGCCACGATCGTGCCACTGCCGTCGGCGCCGTTGTACTGGATGATCTTGCCTCGCATGATCGCTTCTCCGGTTGTGGATGGGTGCAACGACGATGAAACTTCAACCTGGTGACGCGTGGTCCCGCACGTTTGGCGGCCGGTCAGCCTTGCGCCGATCCCGTCCACGGGTTCCTCGCCTCGTCATGGGTGGTTTTCGGTCGCGACAAGCGCTCGTCGATGGCCCGGTTGCGATTGGGCGCCGCCATGACCCGAAAGTCATCACGGCGGTCTAACGGATCCCTAACGGGACCCGCCGACGCCGCAAAACGTCCGTGCAGCGGGGCCGTGGTTGGTGCACAATCACCGGACCAGTCCACAACGGGGCACGGGGAAGGTGGACCGCACCGACCAGCCCGACCGGCCGCTGTACCGGTATCGTTTTGACGATGTCGAGTTCGACGAAGCGCGCGCGCGATTGCGCGTGGCCGGCGAACGCGTGGACCTGGAGCAACGGCCCCAGCAGGTCCTGGCGTTGTTGCTGCGCCGCGCGGACGAGGTAGTGTCGCGCGCGAAACTGTTCGACACGGTTTGGGAAGGGCGGCCGACGGTCGACAACGTGCTCGCGAACGCGGTGGCCAAGCTGCGCAAGGCACTGGGGTCGACCGCCGCCGCGCGGATCGTCAACGTGCCACGCGTGGGCTACCGGCTGCGCGGGCCGATCGAGCGTACCGTTGCTGGACGCGCGGCGAGTGGTAGTTACGGGCTGGCCGCTGGTCGGCCGGTGCCGGGCCGCGAGCACTTCCGCCTCGAACAATGCCTTGATCCTTCCGGTGACGCGGCGGTATGGCTGGCGCGTCACGAAAAGACCGACGAGCCGCGTGTGTACAAGTTCGCCACCGATGGCGAACGACTTGCCGCGCTGAAGCGCGAGGTCACGATCTACCGGGTGCTGCGTGAATGTCTCGGCGAGCGTGATGACCGGGTGCGGCTGTTCGACTGGAATTTCGTGGCGGCGCCCTTTTTTCTGGAGTGTGAATACGCGGGCGAGGATCTGGGGCGATGGGCGCAGGACAGCCCGGCTTTCGGTGCTGCGCCGCGCGAGCAACGGATTGCGTGGTTCATCGAAATCGCCGCTGCGGTCGCCGCTGCGCACGGCGCGGGTGTACTGCACAAGGACCTGAAACCCGCCAACGTGCTGGTGGCGTCGCGTGGCAGTGGCTGGCGCTTGCGCGTCGCCGATTTCGGCAGTGGGCGGCTGCTGGAGCCGCGACAGCTCGAAGACCTGGGCATCACACGGCTCGGCATGACGGTCACCGAAGCGCTGTCGGAAAATGCCGGTGTGACGCTGCTGTATCTGGCCCCGGAACTACTCGCGGGCGCGGCGCCATCGGTGCGCAGCGATGTGTACGCGCTGGGACTGATGCTGTTTCAGATGGTCGTCGGCGACCTGCACCGCACGCTCGCGCCGGGCTGGGAACACGATATCGATGACGAGTTGCTCTGCGAGGACATCGGCGCGGCGACCAGCGGCGATCCGGAACGCCGCCTCGCCGGTGTCGATGCGCTGATACAACGCCTGCGCAGCCGGGATGCGCGAGCCGTCGAACGCAAGCGGCTGCGTGAATCCGACGCGCGTGCACTCGCCGCCGAACGCCTTCTGGAGCGCAATCGCGCGCGGCGTCCGTGGTTGATCGCTGCGATCTTCCTGCTCGGCGCGGGTCTCGGTGTGAGTCTTTGGCAACTCACGCAGGTCAAGGCCGCGCGCACCGAGTCGCAGCAGCAGGCCGCACTCGCCGCTGCCACCAACCGCTTTCTCAACGATGATCTGTTGGGCGCCGGCGTCGGCGGCAATTCACCGGCGTGGTACGAGCGCAATCCGCGCCTGCGCGACGTTCTGGACACCGCCGCCAGGCGTCTCGGCGGAGGGCGGTTCACTGGCGAGCCGCTGATGCTGGCCGGCCTGCACCAGACGCTGGGCCGCGCCTATCGCAGCACCGGTGACTTCGCCAAGGCCAGCGTGCAACTGGAAGCCGCCGCGGACTGGTTGCAGCGAACGCTGGGTGCGAACGACCAACGCACGGTACTGGCGCAATACGAAGTCGCTCCGGTGCTGGCGCACCTGTCGCGGTTCAAGGACGCACATGCGATGCTCGATCGTGCCGACGCAGCGGCCGGCGCGCGCGTCGATGCGGTTTCGGAAATCGCCCTGCGCGCAAAGTTGGCGCGCGGCGACGTGTTGTATCAGCAGATGCACGTCAAACCGGCGCTCACGGCGTACACGACTGCCGAAACCTTGCAACGGAAGTTGCGTCCTGACGACGCGGTGATGTCTGCACATTTGCTGTTGGCAATCTCCGGTTGCGATTTGCGGATGGGTCGTCCAGAACAGGCCGAGGCGATTGCGAGCAAGATACTTGCGGGCGCGCCGTACACACAGGAGAGGATTGGTCTGGCGGCCATCGCCACCGCGCACTCGAGGCTGGGGGATGCGTTGCGGGGGCAGGGCAAATACGCGGGGGCGATTCCGGTCACGCAACAGTCGTTGCAGGAGTACGAACAGTCCGACGGGCCGGACAGTCAGGGCGCGATCAGCGCGCTCAGCACGCTGAGCTATCTGTATTCACTGACGGGCGACCACGCCAAGTCACTGACGTTGCAGCGCGACGTCCATCAACGCGCGGCGAAGCGCTGGGGCAACAACAGCCAGTATGCTCTCGTGGAACTGCTCAACCTCGGATCCGGCGAGTATGACGCGGGGGATTTGAAGGCCGCATTGCCGCATCTCCAGCAGGCCGAAACGGGGTTGACGAAAGTGAGCGGGCCGAAGAGTCCGGTCACCCAGGCCGCGCGGGTGGCGCTGGCCAATGCGTTGAGCGACCTCGGTCGCAACGAGGATGCGCTCGCGATGATCGGCGAGGTCGATCCCGTCGCCTATCAGGCCACCACGTCCGATCCCGGCCGCGCTGTCGTATTGAAGGCGATGCAGGCGCGGATCGCCACGCGTCTGCACCGGCCGGGCGCCGACGCGCAGCTTCGCGATGCCATCGGCGCAATGCAGGATGCTGGCGTCGCGAACGCAGAGATTGCGACTTTCCGCAATGGCCAATCGCGACCCGCGGCGCACTGAGCGGTGCGATGATCCTGGCGGATAGGACTGGACCGTCTCCGGGCAAGGGGCGAAGAAGCGTGTTTGCGCGCGCGAGCTCGCGCGCCGGCGCGCAGCATCCTGTCAGCGGGGCGAGCCTCCGGTTTCGGACGGCTCCAGGAAACAAGCTGCGTAGGCCGGCTCAAGGAGCGCAGCGACGGAGCCGGCATTGTAGGTTGGGCTGACCCCGAGGCTTCATCCGGGGGAAGCCCAACGGCCACGACATGGCGATGGAATTCGTGGGTGCATGTCGTTGGGCTTCCCCGATAAAGCCGGGTCAGCCCAACCTACGACGCTGCCTGCTCCGGCCTGAGCCGGCCTGCGCGGAAATGGTCGAAACACACGGCTCGGACATCCATCTGCGGCAGTTGGCGAATCGCGCCGGCATCGAACGGGTCGGCCGACCCAACCGCGCTCTCCGGTCCGTCAAGGTGCTCCGCCGGGTGCGATCGCGTAAAGTGATTGCCCGGATTTCAGGGTGGCGGCAGTTTGGTCAAGACAGTTCGACAAAGCCTGGTCTGGCTCGTGGATCGCAGTGGTCGCCATCCGCGCATCGTGGTGCTGCTGGCGCTGCTGTTGGCGTTTGCCAGTGTGATCGCCACGCACGCGTATCTGGGGATCGACACCGATACCGACCACATGTTCTCGAGTCAGCTGCCCTGGCGCCAGAAGAGCATCGAGTACGCCAAGACGTTCCCGCAGTTCAACAACACGCTGGTTGCGGTGGTGCGGGCGCCCACCGTCGAAGGGGCGCGTGCCTCCGCCAGCGCCCTCGCGGCGAAGCTGGCGGCCGAACCCCGTTACGTGCAGTCGGTCGTCACCCCTGGCATCAGTCCTTTTTTTGATCACGAGGGTTTGCTGCTGTTGTCGAGCGCCGACCTGACCGGCGTGATCAACACGATGTTGCAGGCACAGCCGCTGCTCGGGCCGCTCGTGACCGATCCCACGGCGCGGGGCTTGTTCGACAGCCTTGATCTGCTTGTCGAAGGCGTACGCCACGGAATGGCGGCCGCCAGCCTGGCCGAATACCACGATGCGCTCGCACACGTCGCGCAAACGCTCGAGGCGGCGCTCCATGGGCATGACGCGCCGCTGTCCTGGCAGGCGCTGCTGACGCCGTCGCTGGTCAGCGGCAACGGCGGGCTCGAATTTGTCGTGATCCACCCCGTACTCGACAATCATGTGCTGATACCCGGTGCGGCGGCCACCCAGGCGCTCCTGCGTACAGCTGCCCACTTGCCGGATGTCGAATCGGGGCGGGTCCGGGTGGACTACACCGGTTCGGTGGCGCTGTCGGATGCACAGTTCCAATCCCTGACCGAGGGGATCGTCCCCATGGCCGTGGGCAGCGCGGTGCTGCTGGTGCTCTGGCTGGTACTGGCGTTGCGTTCGTGGCGGTTGATCCTCCCGGTGGTCCTGACGCTGGTAGCCGGCCTGATCTTCACGTTCGGCTTTGCCGCCGTCGCGATCGGCCGGCTGAACCTGGTTTCGGTGGCATTCACGGTACTGTTCGTCGGACTTGCGGTGGATTTCGGCATCCAGTTCAGCGTGCGTTTGCACGCCCGGGAACGCGCAAACCGGCTTTTTGCCGACACCATGCACGAGGCCGCGGTCAAGGTGAGTGGACAAATCGGCCTCGCCGCGCTCGCGACCGCGTGCGGTTTTTTCGCGTTCGCGCCGACCGGATTTACCGGCGTTGCGGAACTCGGGATCATCGCAGGCGCCGGCATGCTGGTGGCCCTCGGATGCACCCTGACCATTCTTCCGGCCCTGCTGATGCTGATGGCGGCGCGGGGGCCGCAACGTCCGCGTGGCGCGTTGCCGGGCGGAGCCGTGGCGGACACCTGGCTGGCCAGGCACCGGCTGCCGGTGCTGATCGTGTTCTCGCTGCTCGGCCTCGCGGGACTGTGGGGTGCCCTGACGATACCGTTCGACGCCAACCCGCTGCATACCCAGAGCGCGGACAGCGAACCGATGCGCACGCTGATGTCGCTGATGGACGATCCGACCACCAATCCGTTCACGATCGATGTGCTGGCCGGGAACCTGTCCGCGGCACGTGCGCTCGACGCACGCCTGGGCAGGCTTCCGGAGGTGGCCCAGGTCGTCTCCGGCGCCGATTTCATCCCGGATGATCAGACCGCCAAACTCGCGCAGATCCAGCAAGCCTCGGATCTGATGTTCTCGGTATTGCAACCTCCCCCCGCCACGCCGACGCCGACCGTTGCGCAATTGCGCGCCGCCGCAAAGCACACCCACACCGAAATCGCAAGTGTTGCCGGAGAGCTGCCACCCCGCTCACCGCTCCTGCACATCGGCCGTGCGTTGGGGAAGCTCGCAGCCGCACCGGCCGCCGCGCTGCGGACCGCCAACGACGCGCTGTCACGATTTTTCCCGGGCACCATGGTGCAATTGAAAAACGCGTTGTCGGCGCAGCCCATCACGATGCACAATCTGCCGCCAAGCCTCAAGCGGGACTGGTTCACCCCCGACGGCCGCGTCCGCATCCAGGTCACGCCCACCGCGCAGGCGCAAACGACGGCCGGGCTCAGGCGTTTTGTCCATGCCGTGCGTGCGGTGGCGCCGCAGGCCACAGGCCCGGCGATCGACACCGTCGAATCGGCCGACACCATCCTGGACTCGTTCCGGGAAGCCGCGCTTTATGCGGCGCTCGCGGTCGCCGCCATCCTGCTGATCGTTCTGCGGCGGGTCCGCGACGCCGCGCTAGTGTTGATCACGCTGCTGATGTCGGCGCTGATCACCGCGTTGCTGGCGCGGCTGGCAGGCATCTCGATCAATTACGCGAACATCATCGCGCTGCCGCTGCTGCTGGGCGTCGGTGTATCATTCAACGTCTACTTCGTGATGAACTGGCGTGACGGGAGCTTGCTGTTTCTCGGCTCCCCCACGGCGCGGGCAATTCTGTTCTCGGCCTTGACGACCGGCACCGCATTCGGAACGCTCGCGGTCTCGCACGATCCGGGCACCGCCAGCATGGGCCTGGTACTGCTGCTGAGCTTGCTTGGCGTGCTGATGTCCACCTTTGCATTCCTGCCCGCTGTCCTGTACACGCTGTCACGCTCCACGTCGACGGGTTCGCCCGATGCCAGCCGTTGACGCCGATTCCGGGCGGGATCGCGAAGCTCGTGGACTTGTGCCGCGGGCTCGCAACCCACATTCACGGGGCATGTCACGGATCGGCCGCCGGGTTGTGCAACGCGTGATCATCGCGTGTCTGGTCGGCACGCTCGCCGCTTGCGCGGTGGCGCCGCCGCGCTCCGACGATCCGCTGCAGAAATTCAACCGCAAGATGTTCGCCTTCAACCGGTTTGCGGACAAGGTCGCGGTGCGGCCGGTCGCCAAGGCCTATGTCAAGGTCACCGGCAACCGGGAACGGGAGTTGATCAGCAATTTCTTCGCCAACATCCGCACACCAATCACGGTCGTCAACGAGGTCCTGCAGGGGCGCCCGAAGCCGGCGCTCGAGTCCGCATTGCGCTTCACGATCAACACCACGGTCGGTCTGCTCGGTTTCTTCGATCCCGCCAGCCGTCTGGAACTGCCGGCGCACCCCACCGATTTCGGGGTCACCCTGGCGCACTGGGGTTTGCCCGAAGGCCCTTATCTGGTGTTGCCGTTGATCGGCCCGACCACTGCGCGCGACGTGTGGAGCCTGCCGGTGGACAACTATTTCGATCCGATGGGCTGGTTCGCGCGCGAGCACAGCTATGCGTGGGACGCACAATATGCGCCACAGGTGTTCTACCTCGTGACCGTGCGCGCCGCCGCGCTGCCGTTCGAGCCCATCATCGATTCGGCCTTCGACCCGTACGCGTTCGTGCGTGATGCCTACCGCCAGCATCGGCTGGATCTGATCTACTACGGCAATCCGCCGCTGTCGGCGATCGAGGAGCTGCAGGGCACGACCCCGACCCAGCAGAACCAGGAGAGCCTCGAACGATTGCTCGAACAGCAGAAGGCCTACGAAAAGTCCCACGGCGCCAATCCGCGCGGTGTGCCGGCGCCGGCTGGATCTTCGGCACCGCCCGCTGCCGCTTCGAGCGCCGCGATCCCGGCTACGCCGTCCAGCACGCAGCCGGCGCCCGGGGGCTCTGCCGGCTGAAAATGCCCTGTACGCGGGTTCGATCGTACGCGGTGATCCGCGTAGCGGCGTAGGGCGGAATCGGCGTAGCCGCTTCCGCCGGACGGCACACGGTGGAAACCGCTTCGCGGGTTCCACCTACGGGTTCCATTGGGCCGAGCGGCGTAGGGCGGAATCGGCGTAGCCGCTTCCGCCGGACGGCACACGGTGGAAACCGCTTCGCGGGTTCCACCCTACGGGGTTCCATTTGGTCGAGTCCGACTTATCCCGTCAACGCCGCAACACCGTTCGTTTGCAGGCGCTTGATCAAACCGTCGATCCCGACCTTCTGGATCTCGGAGTTCACCTGATTGCGGTAGAGCGTGATATACGAAATGCCTTCGATGATCACGTCATAGGCCTTCCACTCGCCCGCGGAAGTCTTGTGGAACGCAAGATCGACCCGCACCGTACCGCCGCCATTGACCAGCACCTGGGTGCGCAGGAGCACGCGGCGCTGGTCGGCAGCGGCAGGAGAGGGCAGCACCTTGATGTGTACTTTCGCGTAATCGGCCAAGCCTTTCGCATAGCTGCTCGTCAACGCATCGGTGAACGCCTTGGTGAACGCGAGCCGCTGTGCGGGGGTCGCCTTGAAAGCGTGCTGGCCCAGCACCAACAGCGCGGCGTAGTCGATGTCGAAATGCGGCAGCACGATGCGGTCGACGATCTCGGTCATCTTCTCGGGATGCCGGCTCAGTTCGGCCTGGTGTCCGTCGATGGCTTTGCTGATCTGGCTGGCCATGTTCTCAACGATTTGCTGCGGCGTCTCCGCGGGCGGCGCCGCGCGCAGCGGCGCGTTGAAGGCCGCGAGCAGGAACATCGCCGTCAGCAGCAAGCTGGAAATACGCAACATCGGTTTTGCTCGTGGCGCGCGGCGTTCAGGTGGGTTCGACACCAACTCTCGACGGCCTCGCGGACAGAACGTGCTCATGGTGTTCGATGTCGAGATGCCAAAGGGGCACCTTATCAAGTGGCCTGTATACCGTCGATGAAGGCAGACACAGGCGTCGTGCGGTGGATAAACGCCGATGATGAGCCCAGAATGTAGATCAATGTCACTTTGCAGCAGGGTGCCGCATCACCATCGTACCGCCAGCTTGGATCGTGGCGTCGCCCATCCACGGACTCGGCGTCGCGCTTGCCGCTGCCGCGGCCATTTACGCATGGGTGACTTTGCTTGCCGTGCTCAGACGTCTCCCGGCCCGGCGTTCACCGGCTCGCGGGTCTCATCGCCCCCCCGTGACCGTCCTCAAGCCGCTGCACGGGCTCGAGCCGCGTCTGTACGAGAACCTGCGAAGCTTCTGCCTGCAGGCGTATCCGGTCTACCAACTGGTTTTTGGCGTGTGCGGTCCTGAAGACCCGGCCATTGCCGTCGTGGACCGGCTGCAAACAGAGTTTCCGCAGCGCGACATGACGCTTGTCGTCAATCCACGCATGCACGGCGCCAATCCGAAGGTAAGCAACCTGATCAACATGCTGCCCGTTGCGGAGCACGATTGGCTGGTGCTGTCCGACAGCGATATCAGTGCGCCGCCGGACTATCTGGCGCGTGTGACGGCGCCCCTGGCGGTCCCGGCGGTGGGCATCGTCACCTGTCTCTATCACGGCATTGTGCGCTCCGGCTTCTGGTCGCGCCTGGGTCGCCTGTTTGTCGACGATTGGTTCATCCCGTCGGTCCGGCTGGCCTATATGTTCAACTCGGACCACTTCGCTTTTGGCGCGACCATCGCGCTGCGGCGTGACGTACTGGAGGCCATCGGAGGGTTCGGGCCGCTGCGGGACACGCTGGCCGACGACTTCTGGCTGGGCGAGTTGACACGTCGGCTCGGGTTGCGCACGGTGGTGTCCGACCTCGTCGTCGGGACGCAGGTCAGTCACCGTCGTCTGTCCTCGCTATGGACGCACGAGTTGCGCTGGTTGCGCACGACGCGCGCGATCGCCCCGCTCGGATTCGCAATGCTGTGGGTCTGCTTCACGACTCCCATTGCATTATTGGGCTTGATATTGGCGCCCGGTATATTGACCGCGGGCCTCGTTTTGCTTGGCCTTGGCGCACGCGCACTGGTACACTTCAAGCAGCGGCATTTGGCACGCGAATGGTCGCCGTGGTGGGAAGTCGCGTTGATCCCGCTGCGGGACGTCGTGCTGCTGGTGGAATGGGCGGCTGCCTTGACGGGCTGGCAGGTGGAATGGAAGGGCCGGATATTGGACGCCCGAACGCCCATTGCAACGCTGGATTGCCGAGCAGGCGCAAAGTGAAATGAAAACGCTTTTTTTGCAGGCCCCATCTTTTGACGGATTCGACGGCGGGGCGGGCTCGAGGTATCAGGCCAAGCGCGAGATCAAGAGCTTCTGGTACCCGACATGGCTCGCACAACCGGCTGCCTTGGTGCCCGGATCGCGCCTCCTCGACGCGCCCGCGGATCGGATTTCGGTCGAAGAGGCCCTGCGCATCGCTGAAGGCTACGAACTGGTCGTGATGCACACGAGCACGCCTTCGTTTCCGGCCGACGCGAAGTTCGCCGAACTGCTCAAGGCCCGCAGCCCCGACATCAAGGTCGGGATGGTGGGCGCCAAGGTCGCAGTCGAGCCGGATGAATCGCTCAAAGCCTCGGCCGCCATCGATTTCGTGGCGCGCGAAGAGTTCGATTACACCTGCAAGGATCTGGCCGAGGATCGTCCGTTCCGGTCCATCGACGGGCTGAGTTTCCGGCGCACCGACGGCAGCATCCAGCACAACCCGCCGCGGGTGAAGATCGAACATATGGACGACCTGCCGTTTGTCTCGCCGATCTACCAGCGCGATCTGACGATCGACAATTACTTCATCGGCTATCTGCTGCACCCGTACGTGTCCTTGTATACCGGCCGTGGCTGCCGTTCCAAGTGCACGTTCTGCCTGTGGCCGCAGACCGTCGGCGGCCATCATTACCGGGTGCGCTCGCCCGAAAACGTCCTGGCCGAGGTGCGGTGGATCAAGGAGAACATGCCCGAAGTCAAGGAGATCATGTTCGACGACGACACCTTTACCGATTTCAAGCCACGGGTCGAGGAAATCGCCCGGGGCTTGGGCAAACTGGGCGTGACCTGGTCGTGCAACGCGAAAGCCAACGTGCCCTACAAGACGCTGAAGATCATGAAGGACAACGGCCTGCGCCTGCTGCTGGTGGGGTATGAGTCGGGAGACAACCAGATCCTGCTCAACATCAAGAAAGGACTGCGCACCGACATCGCGCGGCGTTTCTCGGAGGATTGCCGCAAACTCGGCATCACGATCCACGGCACGTTCATCCTCGGTCTGCCCGGCGAAACCCGGGAGACCATCGCAAATACCATTCGCTACGCCAAGGAGATCAACCCGCACACGATCCAGGTATCGCTGGCGGCACCGTACCCCGGCACGGCCCTGTACAAGCAGGCGATCGAAAATGGCTGGCTGGACACGAACGAGGCGGCCAATGTCGTCAACGACAAGGGCATCCAGCTTGCCACGATCAGTTACCCTCATCTGTCCGCGGAGGACATCTATCACAGCGTCGAGCGGTTCTACCGGAGCTTTTATTTCCGGCCCTCGAAAATATGGGAGATCGTCAGGGAGATGCTGGCGAGTTGGGACATGACAAAACGCCGCTTGCGCGAGGGCAGGGAGTTCTACCATTTTCTGCGTGCGCACAAGGCGTGATGGACAGCTTTTCTCATTTCCGGACCTGATTGGCGCTACCTGTCAGCAAGTCTCGAACACGCGGGAGCGGGCAATAAATTTGTCGTCATTCCGGGGCCGCCCGCGCTGTTTGCGGGCGGAACCCGACTGCGGAGGCAGGATGCCGGACCGAACGCCGAAGGCGGCCGCAGGCGAGCGCCACGGATGGCGCGAGTCAATCCATTTTTCGGTTTCTGCCACGCGGCGAAATGGATTCCGGGTTCCATCGCCGATGGGGCCGGCGATGGCCCCGGAATGACGAAAGGCCTTGGTCGCTGCCATGTAGCGCTAATCAGCTTCTCAACCCCGTGCGGGGGCAAGCGTTCGCGAAGAAACAAGAACTTGCGACAATTTGTTTCTCAAGAGCCTTTTTACCGCGGATTTGCACGGATGCACACGGATAAAAGCTTTCGATCCGTGTTGATCCGTGGTAAGTGTTTTTTGATTTGCAACAGGGATTCATGGCGTTTGTTTCTCAAGAGGTTCCGGGAAGATAGTGATGCCGTCAGCCGTACGCCGCGTGTAATCTTCCTGCGGGTTGCCCGCGCTTTTCCATGGAGACGAAGATCGTGCCCGCTCCGCCCGGCGCGGCAGTCCGCACGCGCCTCATCATTACCGCCGACGACTTCGGACTGCACGGAGCCGTCAACGAAGGCGTCGAGCGTGGTTATCGCGAAGGCGTCCTGCAAGCGGCCAGCCTGATGGTGGCGGCGCCCGCCGCGGCGGACGCGATGGCGCTGGCGCGGCGACTTCCCGGGCTGGCGGTGGGTCTGCACCTGGTGTTGACCGATGGCCGCGCCCTGTTGCCGGCAGCGCGCATCCCCGATCTGGTCGATGCGCGGGGCGTGTTCGACAAATCGATGGCGCGCGATGCCTTCCGGTCTTTCCTGCTGCGCCGTGTGCGGCAGCAGATGGCGGCTGAAATCCACGCCCAGTTCGAAGCATTCGCGGCGAGCGGCCTGCGCCTCGACCATGTCAATGCGCACAAACACTTCCATCTGCACCCCACCATCCTGTCGCTGGTACTGTCGATTGGCAGGGGGTTCGGGATGCGTGCGATGCGTCTGCCGGCCGAGCCCGGCATGCCGTTCTGGCTGCGCCCCTGGGTGGCGCTGATGCGCCGGCGCATGGACAGGGCCGGCATCGTCCACAACGATCACGTCTTCGGAATCCGGTGTAGCGGCGCCATGGATGAATCGCAACTGCTTGCCACCTTGCGCAGTCTGCCCGATGGCGTTTGCGAGCTGTATCTGCATCCCGCGGTCTGCGACGTGCACGCCGCCGGCATGTCGCACTATCGGGATGCAGATGAACTTGCAGCCCTGCTGTCGCCGCGTGTGCGCGAGGCGGTCGCCGAAAACTGCCAGCTCTGTCACGGGTTTTCCGACCCTGCGGTGGCCGGCGCATGACCATGAAACGACTGGCTTGGCTCGCGGGCCTGCTGGGTCTGGCCGTCGGGATTGTGCTCGTCGTGCACCAGGGCTGGCCAGCGATTTACGCTGCCATCGACCACGCCGGCTGGGCGCTGTTGTGGCTGTTGCCGTTTCACGTGCTGCCGCTGCTGCTGGATGTCTTCGGCTGGCGTGTGCTGCTCTCGCCGCGCGATCCGGAACGCCGGGCCACCGCGCCGGTGCTGTTGTGGATCGCGGCAATCCGCGAAGCCGTCAACCGCCTGCTTCCGGTGGCCAGCATCGGCGGCGAGGTTGTCGGCATCCGGTTGGTCATGTGGCGCGGTATCGGCGGCGCTGCCGCCGCCGCGAGCGTGGTCATGGAAGTCGTGCTCACGGTGATCGCCCAGTACCTGTTCATCGCGTTGGGATTCGTGCTGCTGATCGTGCAGACCGTGCACGGAGACGTGCTGGTCCCGGCGCTCGTCTCGCTGGCGCTCGGCGTGCCGGTACCCATCGCGCTGTTCGTGCTGTTGCGCCGTGGACGCGTGTTCTCGCGACTGGAGCTCTTTGCGGGGAAGTTGCTGGGTGGCCGCTCGCGCCGGTTTGCCGAACGGATCGGCGGTTTGCGTCTGGATCGGGAAATACGGACGCTGTACGCCCGACCCGTGCGGCTGCTCGGCGCATGCGTCTGGCAATTGCTCGGGCTGGTGACCGGCAGTTTCGAGGTCTGGCTGATATTGCGGTTGCTGGGCCACCCGGTCGGTGCCGCCGACGCGATTGTGGTCGAAGCGGTGATCCAGGCGGTGCGCCACGTCTTTTTCGTGGTGCCGGCGGGACTCGGAGTCCAGGAGGGCGGCTTGATCCTGCTGGGCACCGTGCTCGGGCTGCCGCCCGACGTCAGTATCGCGTTGTCGTTGATCCGGCGCGCGCGCGAGATTGCATTTGGCGTGCCCGCCCTGATCGTGTGGCAATGGATCGAAGCGCACCGGCTGCGTACACTGTGGCAGCGCGGTGCCCGTGATAGTTTGCCCAAAACGGACGATGTCCGGCTCTGAACGAACGCACAGCGAGGCTCGAGATGTCCAACGCCCCTGCGGAGGCCGCCGCCGATCACGCCATGCGCCATTGGCAGGGCGCGGATTCCGGTCCGATCCGGATCGGTTCGGACGCGCACAAACGATTGTTCTGCCGCATGCTGCTGGACAGCCACAACCCCTACCGGCCCGCGGTCATGGCGTGGCCGAAGCTGGATCCCGAAGCGCTGCGGCGCATCACGTCGCTGCCGATCTGGGACATCGCCGTGCAGACCGAAGCGCGTGCCATGCTGCGTGCCAAAACCTATGCCGACACGGTACGCGATCCGCTGCTCCGGGAAGCCCTCTCGATGGATGCCGGGGAGGAGGCACGCCACAAGGTCGTGCTCGGCAAGCTCGCCGAAGCCTACGGCATCCCGCTGGTGCCGGAGCCGGAGTATGAGGC
>JBOHYT010000190.1:0-12035 GCA_050738055.1 Rhodanobacteraceae bacterium | reverse complement strand
GCCATTCGAATGGTTCATCGAAAAGATCGAGCCGATGCAGCGCATCGCGTTCCGTTGGCACCCGTTCGCCATCGACAAGACCATCGACTACTCCAGCGAGCCGATGACCCTGATCGTGTTCGAACTGCACGGCGCACCCGAAGGGATACTGCTGACCCTCGCCGAATCCGGCTTCGACAAGCTGCCGACCGAACGCCGCGCGAAGGCGTTCGCGGCCAACGCGGGAGGCTGGACGCACCAGATGCGGCTGATCAAAAAATATCTGGCGCTGCGTTGACCGCAAAGCCCGCGCGGGGCAATGAGGCGAGCCCGTGTCAACGCAACTGGCTGTCCTTGCTGCCCCTTCGGTTGTAGCCGCTGAAAACCCCCTCCTCGCGGTCGCGGTCGGACTGGCATGCGATGCATAGCCGCACGCCTGGTACGGCCTTGCGCCGCGCCTCGGGAATCGGCGCTCCGCATTCCTCGCAATGGCTCAGGCCGGGACCGCTCCGCTGCCTGCTGCGCGCACGCGCGACGGCATCGGCGACGGTTGCGTCGATCTGTTCCTGCACCGCATCATCGTTCACGAAACCTTTTGCCATGCCCACAACGTAGGGCCTCGCGGAACGCGATGCAAGGCGCGTTGGTTGAACCGGACTGCCGTTTTTGGGACGCGTCGGGGTTGGCGATCCCGAGGATCGATGCTGTCGATTCCGCCGGTCCCCGATCGTCGCATGTCAAAATCATCCTGCCCCTGGAACCCGCCTCATGACCCTGAAACTGTTCGGCCACCCGTTTTCGTCCTACACGCAGAAGGCGCTGATCGCGCTGTACGAGAATGCAACCCCGTTCGAGTTCCTGAATCTGTCGCCGGACCAGCCTGATGTCTACGCCGAGTTCGCGCGGCGCTGGCCGATCAAGCGCTTTCCGCTGCTCATCGACGGCGATCGCCAAGTGATGGAGGCCACCAGCATCATCGAATACCTCGCCGTCCACCACCCAGGCCCCGTCCGGCTGATCCCGGCCGACGCGGACAGAGCCGTGGATGTGCGCATGCTGGATCGGTTCTTCGACAACTACATCCACACGCCGCTGCAAAAGATCGCGTTCAACCAGTTGCGGCAGGAAGCCGATCGCGACCCTTATGGCGTCCGCGAAGCGCGTGACATGCTGGACACGGCCTACCAATGGCTCGACCGGCACATGGCCGGCCGCGAATGGGCTGCGGGCGATGCCTTCAGCCTCGCCGACTGCGCCGCAGCACCGGCGTTGTTCTACGCGGACTGGGTGCACCGCATCGGCGAGCAGTTCCGCAACGTGCACGCCTATCGCACACGGCTGTTGAAACGGCCCTCGTTCGCGCGTTGCGTGGAAGGCGGCCGTCCGTATCGACCGTTGTTCCCGCTGGGCGCACCCGACCGCGACTGACGCGTCGACGCTGTCAGAGGGCGGATCAAGACACCCAATGCCGGATCCGCCGCTTGCGCGGCTTGATCCGGCCTGCGGATATGTTGTGTAGTAGGCCGGCTCAAGGCCGCAGGCCGGAGCCGGCATCACCTGCCGACCAGCGCACCCACCCGACCATCGCACCCATCGACAGGAACCAGGCATGGCACACCAAAAGGCCACCAAATCAAGCAAGCCCTCCGGCGGATTCACCGCCGAAGAACGCGAAGCGATGAAGGAACGTGCGCGCGAGTTGAAAAGCGCAAAACGCGGCGCGGATGGCGAAGCCGACGTGCAAGCCGCCATCGCCAGGATGCCGGAACCCGATCGCACGCTTTCAGGGCGTTTGCACGAACTCATCCGGGCCGCCGCGCCGCAACTCCTGCCCAAGACCTGGTACGGGATGCCCGCGTACGCGAATGCAGACGAAAAGATCATCTGCTTCTTCCGCCCCGCCTCCAAGTTCAAGGATCGCTACCTGACCCTCGGCTTCAACGATGCAGCCCGGCTGGACGACGGCGCGATGTGGCCGACGTCCTTTGCACTGGTGAAACTGACCGCCGCCGAGGAAAAACGCATCCGCGAATTGGTGAAGAAAGCAATCGGCTAATGTTCCGTACGGCAAGAAGCTTTATGTCGTCATTCCGGGGACCGCGCCAGCCTCATCGGCGCGGGAACCCGGAATCCATTTCGTGCTTGTCCGCTACAAAAATGGATCCCGGCTTTCGCCGGGATGACGAGGAAAATCATTTCTCTCCGGGAGCAAGTAGGTTGGGCTGAGCGCTCTTTGCGAAGCCCAACATGGATTGCGGCGGCATTGTTGGGCTTCCCCGATGAAGCCGGGTCAGCCCAACCTACGGCCTTCCGCCGCTGACCCGCCCGCGGCTCTCAAGATCGCGATTCCGGGATGACGAGCAAAATCATTTCTCTCCGGGAGAGGATGCGGCCGTGAAAACCGCCAACTGGGCGTCGAAAGCACGCTTGCAGGCCGGCCGCGCTTCGCCACGAGCGACATAGGCCGAGAGATTCGGATATTCATCCAGAATGCCCGATGGCTTCAGCCGTAGCAGCACGTGCATCATCATCAGGTCGCCCGCGCTGAACGCGCCATCGAGCCACTCGGCATCACCAAGGCGAGGGGAGAGTTGGCCCAACCGGTTGTGGATGCGATCCTCGACCAGCGGCAGCCGCTCCCTGGCCCAAGGCTTGTCGACCTCCAGGAATTTGGCGACCACGAGCTCGAGGATCGGCGGCTCGACCGTGCCGAGCGCTGCGAACATCCAGGTGATCGCGCGCGCCCGCGCGTTCGTATCGTCCGGCAACAGACCGGCGTGATGCTCGGCAATGTGCAACACGATCGCCCCCGACTCGAACAGGACGAGATCGCCTTCTTCATAGGTCGGAATCTGTCCGAAGGGATGCAGCGCAAGATGCGCGGGTTGCTTCATCGCGTCGAACGAAACAAGACGAACCTCGTAAGGCTGGCCCACTTCTTCGAGCGCCCAGCGAACGCGCATGTCGCGCGCCAGACCCTTGCCACGGTCTGGCGATCGTTCAAAAGCCGTGATGGTGGGGATCATGGAAGGCTCCGGGTGATGCACGGCAAGAAGGCATTGTTTGCGGAGATCGCTTCGCGATGCCAAAACAACGAGCAAAAATCATGGGGTCCGCATCTGGCTTGAAGATGGGCGCCTCAAGCGGTCGGCTCGCATGCAGGATCGACCTGCCGCAACTCACACTCCACTTCCCACTCGTCGCCGTGCACGTCGAGGAAGCGGCGGGTCAACTGCAGCGCGTGTTCCATGGAATTGGCATTGAGCAACGCGTAGCCGCCGATCACTTCCTTGGATTCGGTGAACGGGCCGTCCGATACCGTCTGCCTGCCGCGCGACAGCCGGACCCGCTTGCCTTGCGAGGTCGGACACAACCCTGCGGTATCCAGCAACGTGCCATCGGCGGTCATCTCCGTGATCAGTCGCGTCATGTCGTCGATCAGCCTCTGGTCGGGCTTCTTGCCCGAGCTTTCGTTGACTCGAACCAGGGAAAGGAATCGCATCGTCGTGTCTCCTCATTGGGGGCGGAGCCGCGCATGCTGGCATGCGTCCCGCTCCTGATACTGCGACGAACGGGGGATCGCCAAATCGACAAACGACCGATTCAACCCGCATTGACGAAATATCTCTTCGTCGTGCCGCATTCCGCGCAGTCTCGGAAGAACTCATTGCCCTGCTTCCGGAGTTTTGGGGCGTGACCCCGAAGGCACGCAAACCGTATCGCGGTGTTGCCGCCGCAAGCGCCACACTTGAAGTAGTAGCCGTACTTGCCGTACAGGATGGCACCCCCCACGCCGCCACATTTCTTGCACGTCGGTCCTTGGCTGCCAGCCGCCTGAGTCTGTGATGCCGTCGTCTTCGCCACGGCTCGCGGTGTTTCTTCGACCACAGCCGATGGCCGCGACAGCATCCAGTCCGGTACCGGCCATGCGACGGGTCGATGTTGCGCGACCAACCGCTGCGCCACGTCGCACATGGTGTTCGATGAAACCATCTTGGCCATCGAGGCCAAGGTAGTCAGCGTGCTCTCCTTGTCGATGTCGTTCAGGATGCTGGTCTTGATCTGGTCAGCCTTGATGACCCTGCTGGTATCGAAGTTCTTCGGCCGATCAACCCGCGATTTCGCCGACACCAGCACAAATGAGTGGAAGGCAGGCTTGATGCGCACGCCAAGACGCACCGGCAAATCGAGATTCTTCATCACGTCTTTCAGTACCGCGATGTGGCGTTCATTCTGCTCGAGCGGCGATTCCATCCCTTCGTACGTGCGCTTGAAATCATTCCAGCGCAGGAACTCGCCCTGCTCCGTGATCTTGACGCTGGCATGAAAATGCTTGGATTCCAGCACATAACAATCCATCCAGCGGTTCAGGAACAGATGATCGATCTGCGCGACCCGGCCGTTTTGCTCGACGCGCAAATCGTGAATGATCGCGCGATTCGGCGATTGCCCCCAGTGAAAGTCGATCTGGTATGCGGAATCCGATTCGCCCCGCATCCCGGCCTTGCGCTGCTTCAGTTCCCTTTCGGCTCGCTTCGCTGCATCGCCCGTCAAAGTATTGGCTGCGCGTTCCAGCCGTGCAAGTTCTTCTGCGTGGCCATCGGCCTGTTTGATCAGCATGTCTCCTCCCCGGAGTATCGAATCGTTCTGACTACGTCACCGCTTTGAATCGCCGCTGCCATTTCGGTTTCTCCGCCACGGGCAGCAGCGAAGTGAGCGCCTGATAGCGTTCGAACAGGAACGCGACGGCGCGAGACGCCGAAGATCTCGAAAAACCCGTTCCAGAAGGATTGCGCCTCGGCGTCCTCGCACGCCTCGTCGGCCCATTCGCGCGAAAAGCGCAAGGCGCGATCCTTGATTTCGTTCCAGCTCAGCGGCATGGGCGACTCCCCGGTGAACCGGGAGGATACGACAGATGTCAGGCGGGGAGCGTCCGGCTGGCGTCGGCGTGCAGATCGTCGTCCCGCGCATCGGCTATGACCCATGCGCACCTGCACACCCGTTCAGGCATTACAAGAGATGCAATTCACAATTCCGCGTGCGAATTGAAATTCTTGTTCATGTTTCGGTTCCCATCCGGCGCATTTGGCAGTACGCTCGGGCACCCTGACCCAAGAACCGGAGTGCCACCATGGCCCTGTGGAAAGAACCCGTGAAATCCCCCTCCTCACCGCTGCCCAATCCGCCCGACGTCGCGCGCTTCGACTCGCCCGAACCCGCCGAGATGCCGTTGCCGGTCAGGGCGCCCGCGGCAAATGTGGAATCCCGACCCGCGCCGGCACCCGCGACCGCCAAGTCCAGTTCCGAATCGCACATCGCACCCGACCTCGTGATCGAGGGCAAGATCGAAGGCGCTGGGCATGTGCGCATCGCGGGCCGCTTCAAGGGTGACATCAACGTGCGCGGCGATCTCACCATCGAGCAAGGCGCCAAGGTCAATGGCAGCGTGCGTGCGGAACGCGTGACCATCGCGGGCGAACTGACCGGCAACATCGAGACCGCGTCGCACGTCGAGCTGATGCAGACCGGCGCGTTGACCGGCGATGTGAAATCCAACAGTTTCAGTGTCGCCAAGGGCTCGAAGATGCGTGGCCACGCCGAGTTCGGCTGGGAAGACAAGGGCGCGGTCACCGACTTCAACAAGAGCAACGGTCACGCCAACGGCAACGGCCACAAACAATGACGTCGCCGCGCGCGGGCACGGCGGGCGCGACGCGCGCCTGCCCGCACTGCCGCGAAACCATCCTCGAAAGCGCCGAGGTTTGCCCGGCCTGCAACCACAAGCTGCGTTTCAGCGGTCCGGCCGGCGATTTCGCCGCGCCTGCCGCGCTGACGCCGCTGCGGGTCGAGGGCAGCTTCCGCAATCCTGTCGACAGTGGGGCATGGGAATACTCGATGGTGCTGACGATCCGCAACGAGCGCGGCGAGGAAATCGTGCGGCGGCTGGTCGGCGTCGGCGCGATGCAGTCCGGCGAGCAGCGCTCGTTTTCGCTCAGCGTCGAGATGAATCCCGGCGGCGGCAAGCGCACGCGGCACTGACTCTGCCACCGGGCAGGCGTCGGCCCGATGCAGCCCGGCGAGCAGGGCTCGTTTCCGCCCGGCGTCGAGACGAACTCCGGCGGCGCCGGGCGCACGCAGCACTGAAGTCCGGGAAGGCACCGGCAGCAGTGTTGTCCACCCTCTTCCGCAGGAAAGGGGTCGCTGCGAAGCAGCAGGGGACGTGGCCGATTCCGTGCACTTCGATCGTGGCGGCGAACCCATCACCGCCGGATGACGCGACGAAATCGGATGCGCCAACCCGCGCGGTTTGCAATGCACGTGCACATGCAATACGGTGTCAGGTCGGCGTCGCCTCGCGTACCTCATGGCGCAACCGATGGGCTCTGGTCCAGCGCTGTCACGCAGTGCCCCTCCGGGGCCGTCGCGACGCACTCCTTCCCTTCCCCTCGCCAAGGAGCAGCATGCGACCGCAGCGTTACCACATCCGCTTTCCCAGCGCCAACCTGGCCAGCGCCAGTCAGAGCGAGGCGTACTTCCTGATCGCGGAGGACGGCAAGCAGCGCCGCATCGATTTCCACGATTACGCTGAAATTTACAACCATGCCGGCCTGTACGAGCAACTGTTCTACCAGCGGTTGAAGTGCACCTCGCCGGCCAAGCTCACCGAACTTCTGCGCGACGCGGCCACCAAGGCGGGCGTCGACCCCACCCAACTGCGGGTGCTCGATGTCGGCGCGGGCAACGGGATGGTCGGCGAACTGCTGGTGGCGCACGGCTCGGCGCGTGTGGTCGGCGTCGACAACATCGCGGAAGCCGAACGTGCCGCGGACCGGGACCGGCCCGGCGCCTATGATGCCTACTATGTTGCCGACCTCACCAATCTCTCTCCGGCACTCAACGCCGAACTCCGCGACTGGAACTTCGATGCGATGACCACGGTCGCGGCGCTCGGCTTCGGCGACATCCCCGTGGCGGCATTCGCGTCGGCGTACAACCTTGTCAGGCAGGACGGCTGGATCGCCTTCAACATCAAGGAAACCTTCCTCGATACGAGCGACCGCAGCGGCTTTTCGCAGATGGTCAAGCGCATGCTCCACGACGACTACCTGAAACTGCACCACCTCGAGCGCTACCGCCACCGGCTGTCGATCGAAGGCAACATGCTGTATTACTACGCCATCGTCGGACAGAAGAGGCGCGACATCGACGATGCCTGCCTCGCAGGGCTCTGATTCGGTCTTTTCGCTGGCGGGTGTCACCCGCGCATGGGGCGAAGTGCGCGCGGTCGACGACCTCAGCCTCGACTTCCTGCGCGGGCGCACCACCATCCTGATCGGCAGCAGCGGTTCGGGAAAGTCCACGGTGCTGCGATTGCTGGTCGGGCTCGAATGGCCCGATGCCGGACAAGTGTTCTCCGATGGCGCGCCGTTGCAACCCGCGCACGTGCTCGAAGTGCGCCGTCGGGTCGGCTACGTGATCCAGGAAGGCGGGCTGTTTCCGCACCTGACGGTACTCGGCAACCTCGCGCTGCTGCCGCACCACCTCGGTTGGGACCGCGGCCGCCTCCACGATCGCGCGCGGGAGCTGGCCGAGCTGACCCACCTGCACGAAAACCAGTTCGGGCGCTTTCCATCGGAACTGTCCGGCGGCCAGCGCCAGCGTGTGGCGCTGATGCGCGCGTTGATGCTGGATCCGGCCACCCTGCTGCTGGACGAACCGCTCGGCGCACTCGACCCGCTGGTGCGTCACGGCCTGCAGGACGAACTCCGCGAAATCTTCCGGCGGCTCGGCAAGACCGTGATCATGGTGACGCACGATTTGGCCGAGGCCGCGTTCTTCGGCAGCCGGCTGGTGCTGATGCGGCGCGGTCGGGTAGTCCAGGACGGCAGCATCGGCGACTTTCGCCGCGACCCCGCCGATGATTTCGTGCGCGAATTTTTGGCGGCACACCGCGACCTTCCGGAGGCGAGCTCGTGAAGCTCTGGCTCGTTCTATTGGTGCTGCTGCCGCTTTCCGCGTTCGCGCAGCATCCCTTGGCGCCCGCCACGACGCCGACGGTGGTGATCGGTTCCAAGAACTTCACCGAATCGGTGATCCTCGGCGAGATCGCGCGGCTCGACGCACGCGAACACGGCGTGGACGCGCGGCATCGCCGCAGCCTCGGCGGCACCCGCATCCTGTGGCGGGCGCTGCTCGATGGCGACATCGACGCCTATCCCGAATACACCGGCACGATCACCCACGAACTGCTGCACGATGTACCGTCCGACGCAGGCGCCGCGGCCTTGCGCGCGCCCCTCGCGAAACTCGGCATCGGCATCACCGCGCCGCTCGGATTCAACAACACCTACGCGATCGGAATGCTGGATGGCAAGGCGCGCAAGCTGCACATCCGCGACATCTCGGACCTTGCCAGGCATCCCGATCTCACGCTGGCGTTTTCCAATGAGTTCATGAATCGCGCGGACGGCTGGCCAGGACTGAAAAAAGCCTACCACCTGCCTCAAGAAGCGCGCGGCATGGATCACGCGCTCGCCTACCGCGCGCTCGCCTCTGGCGCGGTCGACGTGATCGACCTGTACAGCACGGACGCGAACATCGATTACTACCACGTGCGGGTGTTGAAGGATGACCTGCACTATTTCCCGCACTACGACGCGGTGTTCCTGTACCGGCTGGACCTGGATCAGCGCGCACCGCAGTTCGTGGCCACCTTGAACAGTCTCGCCGGCACGGTCGACGCGAAGCAGATGCGCGCGATGAACAAGGCGGTGAAGATCGACGGGATGAGCGAAACCGCGGTCGCGGCGAACTTCCTCGGTGTCACGGCAAACGCCGGCAAAGGCAACGGATTCTGGAACCGGATGGCCCGCTACACGGCGCAGCATCTCATGCTGGTCGGAATCTCGCTCACCCTCGCGATCGTGATCGCGGTGCCGCTCGGCATTTTCGCGGCGCGCTATCGGCGGCTGGGACAGGCCGTGCTCGGCATGACCGGGATTCTTCAAACCGTGCCGTCGCTGGCGCTGTTCGTGTTCATGATTCCGTTGTTCGGGATCGGCGCGTGGCCCGCGATCGCCGCGCTGTTCCTGTACAGCCTGCTGCCGATCGTGCGCAACACCCACGCGGGCCTGGCCGGAATCCCGCCATCGCTGCTGGAATCGGCCGCCGCTCTCGGCCTGCCGCCGCGCGTGCGCCTGTGGCGCATCGAACTGCCGCTGGCGCTGCGCTCGATCCTGGCCGGCGTCAAGATCGCCGCGGTCATCAACGTCGGCACCGCGACACTCGGCGCGCTGATCGGCTCGGGCGGCTACGGCCAACCGATCCTCACCGGAATCCGGCTCGACAGCGTGCCACTGATCATGGAAGGCGCGATCCCCGCCGCGCTGTTGGCGCTGGTGATGCAGGGCGTGTTCGAGGGGATCGAGCGTGCGCTGACGCCGCGCGGACTGCGGCTGCGCGCGCACGCATGATTCAGGGTTGCGCCGCGCTCGGCTTGCCCGCCGCTGCCGGCGAACCGAGATACTTCGTCACCCAACGGTTGAGCGCCTGGTAGTACAACTCGAGGTGCACCGGATCCTGCGGGGTGTGGTGGGCGCCGGGGATGCCGATGAACTGGACCGGCACGTGCCGGCTGGCGAGCGCGTGGTAGAGCGCGAACGATTCGGTGATCGGCACCGTGATGTCGTCGGTGCCGGAGAGGATCAGCGTCGGTGTGGTGATCTGCGCCGCGTAGGTGATCGGCGAGCCGGTCCGGTACAGCGCCGCGCTCTGCGGGTCCCATGGCGTGCCGCCCAGCGAATCGCGCGTCCACGCAAGGTTGCCGGCGCCGGACAGTTCGTATTCCTCGGTCCAGTCCAGCGCGCCGTCGGCGACCACCGCGCACTTCCAGAAGTGCTGGTGCGAAATCAGCCAGCCGGTCATGTAGCCGCCATAGGAATGTCCGACCGCGGCGATGCGGGACTTGTCCACGATGCCTTTTTTCTCGAGCATCTCGAGCCCGGAAATCACGTCGCTGTCGGGGCCATTGCCGGGGTCGCGATAGATCGCGTGCTCGTGCGCCGTGCCGAGATTGTCGCTGCC
This sequence comes from Rhodanobacteraceae bacterium, assembly GCA_050738055.1. Taxonomy (GTDB): domain Bacteria; phylum Pseudomonadota; class Gammaproteobacteria; order Xanthomonadales; family Rhodanobacteraceae; genus 66-474. The sequence continues at coordinate 1,973 of JBOHYT010000190.1, read as the reverse complement.
GCGGTAATTCGGTTCGAACACCAGGTACCCGTCCGCGGCAAACAGGTCGCGCAGCGGGCCGATCTCGCCGGTATCAAAGCCTTCGGTGGAGGCCGCTTCGGGACCACCGTGGTCGAACACCACCAGCGGATACTTCCGTCCCGCGGTGTAGTCGTTCGGATACGTCAGGATGCCGTCGTCGGGCTGCCCGTCCGGTGCCTGCCAGCTCACCTCGACGCTGCGCGGGTACGTGTACGCAGCGAAACCGCGATTGAATTCGGTCAGGCGTTTCGGCTGGCTGTTCGCGGTCTGCAGCAGGTACAACTCCGGTGCCCGGGTGGCGTTGTCGGCGACCACCGCGAGCGCGCCCTGCGCGGACACCGCGACGGCCAAGGGATCGAGATCACCGAGATCGAGCGCATGGCCTTTTCCCTGCAGCGGCTGCACGTACAGCCTCCCGCCAACGTGGTCATCGGCCATCACCACGACGCCTTTGCCATCCGGCAACCACGCGAAATCGGGCAGCAGGTTGCGGTCGAGGCCGGCGCTGACGTCGTGCGCGCCAGCGCCCGCGGCCAAACCCACGATGAGGTCCATGTCGCTGACCGGGCCGGGGCCGTGCGGATACAACCAGGCGATCGTGTCGCCCTTCGGCGCGAAGCGCGGGTTGTACTCGTAAGCCGTCTTGCCGGTCACCAGGTGTTGCTTGCCGGTCGCGATCTCCACCACCGCGATGCTGGTCCGGTCGGAATCGCTGTCGTCGGCATCGGCCTGCCGGGTATACGCGATCCAGCGGCCATCCGCCGACCACACCGGTGCCGAGACGCCGCCGCCGAACGGCGGCGCGGCTTCCAGCACGCTGGTGGTGCCACGCGTCAACGGGCGGCCTTCGCCGCTTTTCACCGACAGCAGCCAGATGTGCGAAGGCACGGGCGGCTTGTCGATCAGGTAATCGTCGTCATGGATTTCGAAAAGATCGTGGTGGGTACGCCGGTCCTCTGCACTGATCGGCGCATCATCCGGCGTGACGTACGCAATGGTCTTGCCGTCGGGGCTCCAGGAAAACTGCTCGATGCCGTTGGGCGCATCGCCGAGCTGCTTCGGCGTGCCGCCCGCGGCCGGCACGATGTAAATCTGTGCCTTGTGCTTGGCTGCTTTCTCGATGAAGGCGAGCGTGCGTCCATCAGGCGACCAGCGCGGCATCTGCAGATTTCCGCGCGCCAGAACCCGCGACGAACCGCCGGCCGTCTCCATGACCTGCAGGGCTGCGTCGTAGCGATCGTGGGCGAAATCCGGCCGTACCGTCAGGAACGCGATTTGCTTGCCGTTCGGCGAGAACTGCGGCGCGCGGATCCGCACCAGCGCTCGGTAATCCTGCAACTGGATTGGCCGGTTTGCAGCCATCGCGGCCAGCGGCGTGAGCGCCAGCGCCACCACGAGCGCCCAAGCGGTGCGAGCCTTCATCGGAAAGCCTCCTGCCCAACTGGTTGGCCGTCCATGGCGCGCATTGGCAGGCTGTTTTCCAACAGCCTTTCAAGAAACAACACGGGAACCCTTGTTGCAAATCAGAAAACGCCTACCACGGATGGACACGGATCACACGGATCGAAAGCTTTATCCGTGCGCATCCGTGCAAATCCGTGGTAAAAAAGCTTTTGAGAAACAAATTCCGCAAGTTCTTGTTTCTTCGCAAACCCCCCGGCCCCGGCGCGGCGTTGAGAAGCCGCAAGGATGGTCGGCAGGAAGGCAGGGATTTCCCCTCCCACCCAGCCCGGATCTACGTTCGTCCGTGCGCCTGCGCGCACGCCGGTCTTCCCGTCAAGGCTTGCCTGGTCGGAAAACGCCTCCATCATGCAAAGCATTCCCACGGCGGATGACCGGGCCGCCGCGGGAACCAACCATCGAGTGCTCAGATCCGTGGTTCGGTGGGCGGAACGCGATGGGTTTCGACGTACACGATGCCCGGATAGCGCTTGTTCGGGTCATGCGTGACG
>JBOHYT010000189.1:0-2282 GCA_050738055.1 Rhodanobacteraceae bacterium | reverse complement strand
GTGTGGGTGTTCCTGGTGTGGGCGATCGGCAGCAGCGTGGTCGGCCTCGCCGCGATCCTGGTGGTGCTTTGGGCGATGAGACGAATGGGGCGCGCGCAAATGATCGAAGACCACAGCGCCGGCCGCAGCATCGTCCGCGCGCAGGCAGCGCTCGAAGAGATCGCGCGCTTCGAGCGGGAATGAAAAACCGGCGCGAACGCGTCGCGCCGGTTGAGGTTCCGAGAGTGCGCGTTACAGGTTCTGCCTGTTCGATTTGCCCTGGTTGTCCGTCGCCTCGATGAACGCTGCGGCATCGTCGTGCAGTTGCTTCAACGAGGGCAGGTGCGCGTACACCATATGCCCGGACGGGTAGAAGGCGTAGCTGATGTTCCGCTGCAGCGATTCCGGAATCGGCAGGTGCTGCATCTCGTACACGGCCGTGTAATAGGGCGTGGCGAGGTCGTAGAAGCCGCCGAACAGCTTGACCTTGAGGTTGGGGTTGTATTTCATCGCCACCGCGAGGTCGAGCATCACGTTGGGCGTGCCACCGCGCGAGAAGCGCTCGCCCGGTGCCTTGTGCTTCCAGTCCCAGTGGAAGTCGTCGGCGCCGTACACCGAAGGCCGGAACGTCATGCCGTCGCCGAACTTGAGGGTGCTGCGCACGTAGTGGTTGAAGGCCGACACGTACGCCGCGCTGATGGCAGCCGATTGCGGGTCGTAGTCGGAGTCCTTGCCAAGCGGATCCATCGACGGGCCCGAGAAGCGCGTATCGAGCCGTCCGGTGGTGGTGTCGGTAGCGGCCTGGAGTTCCTGCTCGAACATGCCGCCGGTCACGCGCAGGTCCGCCTTCAGCAGGTAGGCGACCGGAAGGCCGGTGTAATCGCTCAGCTTTTCGGCGATCTGCTGTTTCCTCTCCGCGCTCAAGGTCGAGCCCGCGGCCAGCGCTTGCTCGTAATCGGTGGTCGCCCATTTGGTGGCTTCGGCAAGCAGTGGCGCTAGGCTGCCGCCGTTGTATTTCGGCAGCTTGTGGTGGTACCACGCGGTGGCGGCGAAGGTCGGCAGCCCCAGCACGTAGGACATGTCGACGCCGGGGTTCATGTCGGCGCCATCAATGCTGAGCGAGAAGTTGAGGATCTGCGACAGCAGCATCACGCCGTTGAGGTCGACGTTGTATTGCGTTTGCAGGACGTTCGCGAGCACCGCCGAACGGGTGGTGCCGTAGCTTTCGCCGAACAGGTACTTCGGCGAGTTCCAGCGGCCGTATCGGGACAGGAACTGGGTGATGAAACGCGAGAAGGCCTGTGCATCGCCGTCGATGCCCCAAACCTCCTTGGCCAGTTCCTTGTGGCTCTTCTCGCGTGCAGCGTCATCCCTGCCCTGGGCGAGCAGGCGGCCGAAGCCGGTTCCCGGCATGTCGATGAACACGAGGTCGCTGGCATCCAGCAGACTGTATTCGTTGTTGACCACCTGGTAGGGCGCGGCCGCGGTATGGGTGTCGTCGTTGGTAACGATGCGCTTTGGACCCCATGCGCCCATGTGCAGCCACACCGTCGAGGAACCGGGGCCGCCGTTGTAGATGAAGGTGACCGGACGTTTGGACGAATCGGCGCCCTGCTTGAAGTAGGCGACGTAACTCATCGCCACCTGCGGCGTGCCTTCCTTGACGCCGGTGCCGTCGAGGACCAGCGTGCCGGCGACCGCTTCATAGCTGATCGACTTGCCTTCCACGGTGACGGTGCCATGCGTGGTGGACGACAGCGGCTTCATCAGCCGCTGGACAAGGCCGTCAGGCTGGCTGCCGCTCCCGTGCGTGTCGGAGGAGGATGCGGACGCGGAACTGGAGGCGCTGGAGGGTGGTGCGGCGAACGCGGGCGCGCTGCACAACAGCAGCGCGGCGAGTGCGACGGCGAGGCGATTGGCTTTCATGAAAATCCCCGGATGGTATGGACGATGCGTCCCGAGGTAGCTGGTACGTCGGGACCGCCCGAGTATGCGGGGAGATGCGTGCGTGGGACAACGCCGAAAGTCATGTTCGACCGGTTCCCGTTGGGTCGCCGCGGCGCGCATGTAACTGTCGTTGGCGGGTCAAGACCCGCCCTACGCGGTGTTTTGAAAAAAAGTCGGCGCGACTCGCGCCGCGCCGGTTTGGAAACAGGGTGGGTCTTGACCCACCCGGTGGACGGGATTCAACGCGCCATTCCGGGCGGCCGGTGGCGGGTCAAGACCCGCCCTGGTTCTGGTTGTTGTTGCGCTTGGCGTTGTTCTCGTTGTCGGTCGACTCGATGAACTTCGCGACGTTGTCG
>JBOHYT010000188.1:0-2478 GCA_050738055.1 Rhodanobacteraceae bacterium | reverse complement strand
GCCGCTACAGGGAAGTGTTCGTGTATGTCGCGAGGAAAAATGGCAAGAGTTTAATTGGGGCCTCGATGGCCAACCTGATGTTTTTCTGCGACAACGAACCCGGCGCCGAGATCTACTGCGTGGCCAGCGACGCCGAACAGGCGCGCATCGTCTGGGGCATGGCCAAGGAACAGATTCTCCAGAACCCCGCGCTCGCCGCCGCCTGCGCGCCGTCGCCCTATACTTATTCGATTGTGATGGGCGCGTCGTGTTTCAAATACGTCTCGAAGATCCCCAAGGGCAAGCACGGTTACAACCCGCACTTCGTCGTCGTCGATGAACTGCACTGCATCGATAACCCCGACCTCGTCGGCGTGTTCGAGACCGGCATGGGCGCGCGCCGCCAGCCGATGATCCTGTACCTGACCACCGCCGACTACCACCGGCCCTCGATTTGCAATTCCAAGTACGCCTACGCCTGCAAAGTGCGCGATGGTTACAGCGATCCGTCCTTCCTGCCGGTGATCTACGAGGCCAAGCTGACCGACGACTGGCGCGACCCGGCGGTCTGGGCCAAGGCCAATCCCAACCTGCATGTCTCGATTGAGCCGGAGTTCCTGCCGGCCGAGTGCCAGAAGGCCATTGAACTGCCCAGTCGCGAGAATGATTTCCGGAGGTTTTTCCTCAATATTCAGACCGAACAGGCCGAGCGGTTCATTCAATTGGAACATTGGGATGCCTGCGGTGGCACGATCGATCTTCTGGAACTGGTCCGTGAGCCTTGCTTTTGTGCGCTCGACCTGTCGAGCACCCGCGACCTGACCGCGTTCAGCCGGTGGTATCCGCGCCTAAAAGCGATGCTCTGGACTTTCTGGTGCCCGGAAGACAACGCGCGCCAGCGTTCCAAGCGCGACCACGTGGATTATTTGACCTGGGCCCGGCAGGGGTTTGTCACCCTCACCCCCGGCAACACCGTGGACTACGAGATGGTGCGGCGCGACATCAACGCGCTGTGTGACGGTGCCCAGATAAAGCAAATCGCCTATGACCCGTGGAATGCGTCGCACCTGGCTCAGGAGATGCAGGACCAGGACGGCCTGCCGATGATCGCGTATCGCCAGGGGTTCCAGTCGATGAACGAGCCGACCAAGGAGTTCGAACGGCTGATCGTGAACCACAGCTTCCGGCACGGCAATAACCCGGTGATGCGCTGGATGGCCTCCAACGTGGCCGTCGAGCGCGACGCCGCGACCAACCTCAAGTTCAGCAAGAAGAAATCGACCGAGAAGATCGACGGCATGGTCACCGCGGTGATGGCCATCGGCTTATCGATGACCGAGAAGCCGGTGCAAAAAACGCTGATGGAAACCGAAGGCATGGTGGTGATCGGGTTCGATGACGACGACGATCACTTTTGAAGCCCGCTCCGGGGGCGATGGGCTTGCTGTGGGATTGGGGGGATGGAAAGGGCAGAACGATGCGTGTGAAAGAACAAGCGGTCACGGAAGACGGGCACTCCCCTACACCGGCCCCTGCGCCGCCACGGACCGGAGCGTCCGAGTCCCCGCCCCCCCTCGAACGGCTGCTCACCGTTCGCATGGTCGCCGACCGCCTGGCCGTCTCGCCCCGCCAGGTCTGGCGCATGAGCACTACCGGGCAATTCCCCCAGCCCATCACCATTGGCCTGCGCTGCAAGCGTTGGCGCGCGGGCGAGGTCGAACAGTTCCTCAGCGACCTGCGCCCGGAGTCCAGCCAGTCGAGATCGCTCGGAAACCGGCCAAAAGGCCCTTGAGCTGTTCGCCGCATGGAAATACCCTCCTGACCCCACTGGTAGCGACGCAGTCGCTGCAATGTGGGTTCAGGTAGGAGAGTCAGCATGGCTTCGATTCGAAAACGAAAAAAGCGCGTGGTGGACCCCGTCACCGGCGCGGTCACCATCGAGGTGGCCGAGAAGTACACCATCTTCTTCACCGACGCCGACGGAAGGCGCACGAACGCAGCCGGGTTCAAAGACCGCTCCGCGTCCATCGTGAAAATGAATGCCATCATCAAGGAAGTGGAGCAGCGTACGGTCGGGCTCAGGACGCGGTATACCGACGGCGCGCGGCGGCCGCTCCTCGACCACCTGGCCGACTACGAAAAGGTCCAAATCAGCCGAGGCAACAAGGAAAAACACTACGCCGCCGTCATCGCGCGGTGTAGGACCATTCTCAAAGGGTGCGAGTTCCGGTTCACCGGCGACCTCGCGGCGTCGAAGGTCCAGAACTTCCTGGCGGTGCTTCGCGTGCGCAAGAAGACCCGCAAGGTATCACCCGAAGAAGCGGCCAAGGCCCCACCACCGCCGCTACCGGCGTTTATTTCCGCGCAAACGCGAGCGTTCTACCTCGTGGCGTTCAAGGCGTTCTGCCTGTGGCTGGTCCTCGACCGGCGGATGATCGACAACCCGGAGGCGCACCTCCAGCCGCGCACGGCGGCGGCCGACCGGCGGCACGACCGAGC
>JBOHYT010000187.1:0-3605 GCA_050738055.1 Rhodanobacteraceae bacterium | reverse complement strand
TGGGTCGCGATGCGCGAAGTCACCGACACGGTCGCCTGCACGATTGCGTCGTCGCCTTCCAGCGCCGCCCTGATTTGCGCCGCAAAGTCTCGGCGCCAACCGGCGGCCGGATAGCCAAGCGCGATTTCCACCGCGACCCGATCGCCGTCCACACCGACCGCGCGGATCTCGCCGCTTTCGGCAAGCGACACCCCGGTATGCGGATCGGCGATGTCCCCGAGGCGCGCGCGAACCTGGGCCTCGGTGATGGGGGCTGTCATGCACTGTCCTGATGCGCAAATCGACCATCGATTATGCCAGACGCGCCCGCTGCGGCCCTGACTCCGATCAGTTCGCGAACCAGGTGGGGAGTTGACGCGCCCGCGGCCATCGCGCAGGCTAGCCGCGGCAACCACGGAGAATCGCCATGCGCATCGTAGTCCGCTCCGCCTTCCTCGTCTTCACGCTGCTGCTGGCCACCGCAGCGTACGCCGCCAGCGACACCGCGACACCGGTCGGAACCTGGACCCAGGTGGACGACGCCACCGGCAAGCCCAAGTCCATCATCGAGATCACCCAACAATCCGACGGTACGCTGCAAGGCGTGGTCAAGCAGGTGCTGTTTTCCAACCATGGCACCCATCCGGTCTGCGACAAATGCGAAGGCGAACGTCACAACAAACCGGTTGACGGTATGGTCATCATGTGGGGCGTGAAGAAGGACGGCGACCAGTGGGACGGCGGTCAGATCCTCGATCCGCACAATGGCAAGACCTACAGGGTCAAGCTCACACTCAAGGACAACGGCCAGAAGCTCGACGTGCGCGGCTACATCGGCACGCCGATGTTCGGACGCACGCAGACTTGGATCCGAAAGACCGATCAAGGCGAACCGGGCGGCGCGGCGCCGTAAGCCGGATCAATCCGTAGGCCGGATCAAGCCGTAGGCCGGATCAAGGAGCGCAGCGACGGATCCGGCACCCGAAGTTGCCTGTGCCCCCTGCGGTCTCCGCCCTCCGGGCTTGAGCCGGCCCACAACTCAGCTTGACCGTCATCCCGGCGAAAGCCGGGATCCATGGTTGCTGTGATCAAGCAAAATCAAAATGGATCCCGGCTTTCGCCGGGATGACGAACCTGAAGAACACGTTTTCCAGGTGGCAGGCTGGCTCCGATGAGACGTGATCAAAGGGCAGTCCGCAGAAAGGAGAAGACACGCCGCTCCGTCGGAACTGCGGGAAACCCCAAGCACGATCGTCTCGTCAACGGTGACCGGTGACGAACGGCGGTTCCCTTGCCGTGACGTTCGGAATAAGGTTGCCTGATTCTGCTCCGAGGGGAAACCTGATGTCTGCGAAGATCCTGAAGTCCATGCTCGCACCGGGCCGCGCGCTGGCCATCGCGTTGCTTGCGTCGGGACTGGCGACAGGCGTCCCCGCCTTCGCGGAAGCGCCGCCGCCATCAGCAGCGACATCGGTACCAACAAACCCCATCGCCGCCAAAGGCTCCCCGGAATACACGCGCCTCGAGCGCGAGGCACAGAACGTCACGATCACCCGCGACAACTGGGGCATCCCGCACATCCACGGCAAGACCGACGCCGATGCCGTGTTCGGGATGATCTACGCGCAGTGCGAGGACGATTTCAGCCGCGTACAAAGCAACCTGCTCGGCGCGCTCGGCTGGACCGCACGCGCGGAGGGCAAGAAGGCCATCTGGGCGGATCTTCGCGAGCAACTGTGGATCGACCCGGTGGTGCTGAAAAAGGACTATGCGAAAAGCCCCGCCTGGCTGAAAAAACTGATGAACGCGTGGGCCGATGGACTCAACTGGTACCTGGCCACCCACCCGGATGCGCACCCGGTCATCCAGCACTACGAACCGTGGATGGCATTGAGCTTCACCGAAGGCAGCATCGGTGGTGACATCACGCGCGTGGATCTTGCAGAGCTTGCGAAGTTCTACGGCGCCGACCCCGCCACCACGCTCGCGCTCGCGAAAAGCATTCCGCCGACCTGGGTCGATCCGATCGGCTCCAACGGCATCGCGATCGCGCCGAAACTCACGGCCGACGGCCACGCGCTGCTGCTGATCAATCCGCACGTCACCTTCAACTTCCGCACCGAGTCGCAGATGTCGAGCGACGAGGGCCTCGACGCGTACGGTGCCTCGACGTGGGGGCAGTTCTTCATCTACCAGGGATTCAACCAGCACATCGGCTGGATGCACACCTCGACCGGCGTCGATGCGGTCGATCAATTCGCCGAAACCATCGTGAAGAAGGACGGCAAGTACTTCTACAAGTTCGGCGACAAGCAACTGCCGGTGACGACCCGCGAGATCACGATCCGGTATCGCAAGGACGGCGGCACGATGGGTTCGCGCAACTTCACGGCGTATTTCACCCAAGCCGGCCCGATCGTCGCCAACGAGAACGGCAAGTGGATCGCCGAGGCGCTGATGAACCGGCCGATCCCGGCGCTCGAACAAAGCTGGCTGCGCACCAAGGCCACCGACCTCGCGAGCTACCTCAAGGTCGCTCAACTCGACGCGAACTCGTCCAACAACACCATCTTCGCGGACGACAAGGGCGAGATCGCGTTCCTGGTACCGCAATTCATTCCAAAGCGTGACAACGCATTCGATTACCTGAAACCTGTCGGCGGCAGCAACCCGGCCACCGCGTGGCAGGGCATGACGCCGTTCAAGGACGAACCCAACGTCATCGACCCGCCCAACGGCTGGGTGTTCAACACCAATGACTGGCCCTACTCCGCGGCCGGCAGGTACAGCCCGAAACGCGATGATTTTCCGCAGTACATGGATTCGTTCGGCGAGAACGCGCGCGGTATCCACGCCACGCTGATGCTCACCGGCGCCAGGGATTTCACCAAGGCGAAGCTGATCACCGACGATTTCGACTCCTACCTGCCCGCTTTCGCGCGCCTGATCCCGATCCTCGTCAAGGATTACGGCTCGCTGTCGACGGACGACCCGCTGAAGGCGAAACTGGCGGGTCCGATCGCGGTGCTGAGGCACTGGGATTACCGCTGGGGACTCGCCTCGATTCCGACGACCGTCGCGGTGACGTGGGGCGACACCCTCTGGAACGAAATCACCCCGGCCGCGATTGCCAGCGGCCTCGACGCCCACACCACCGACCTGCGCGAGATCGACTACATCGCCGACAAGGCCACGCCGAAACAGCGCCTCGATGCACTCGCGCAATCCGTCGCGCGCCTGAAAAAGGATTTCGGTTATTGGGGCGTGTCCTGGGGAGCGTTCAACCGATACCAGCGCCTCGACGATTCGCTGCGCCCGCATTTCGCCGACGACAAGCCCAGCATCGGGGTGCCGTTCACGGCTTCGCGCTGGGGTTCACTGGCCGCGTCCAACGCACACCGCTGGCCCGGCACCGACAAGGTTTACGGCAACGCCGGCAACAGCTTCGTCGCGGTCGTGGAGTTCGGTCCCAAGGTGAGCGCACGCGCGGTTCACGTCGGCGGCCAGAGCGGTCATCCCGATTCCCCCCACTTCACCGACCAGGAACACCGATGGGCCACCGGCGACCTGCGCACGGTGTACTTCTGGCCGGATCAGCTCAAGGGGCACACCGAGCGCAGCTACCA
>JBOHYT010000186.1:0-11515 GCA_050738055.1 Rhodanobacteraceae bacterium | reverse complement strand
GCTTAGGGGAAACGTTGACCTGAAAAGGTACCGGATGCGGTACTGTAGCGGACCAGGTCCACCCTGGCTGAGCTGCCGATGCCCAACATCTTGACCATCGCTGAACTGAAGCGTCGCGGCATGGCAGCCATCGAGCAGGGCCTGAAAAACGGCCCGTTGCACATCGTCAACGCAATCGACCTGCAGCCGTGGTGCTGTCGGAAGCGGATTATCAGCGACTGCTTGCCGCGGGGAAAGAGCGGGTGCCGGGCATGACTGCCATGCAGTGGCTGTTGGCACAGCCGGCCAACGGTACCGCCAGCAAGCGGCAACTCGACCAACGTCTGCGTAAAGAACGCGACTGGTGATCGCGTTTCTCGATTCCGCCTACAGGGGTTGTACGCCCGCGCCCTGTGACATGCGGATGGCGCGTCGTGCATGGCCGGGATGTGCGTGAGTGAACCCGCGTGCCGTCGCGTGGGGCACGAGCCCCTTCGACTTCGGCGCTACGCGCCTACGCTCAGGGCGAACGGCAAAAGCCGACTCCGGCGCTACGCGCGTAGTCTTGTCCTGAGCCTGTCGAAGGGTGAGCCCGGCGCGTACATTCGGAAGAGCCCCTTCGACTCCGGCGCTAAGCACCTACGCTCAGGGCGAACGGGAAAGTAATACCATTGCCTTTGAGCCAACCGACCGGCGCGCCGGTAGACGTCCGAAAGAATTGTACCGGTGGCTACCATGGAGAAAGGTAGAGCGGAACCCGCGAAGCGGTTTCCGCCGGATTCTCCCTTGGGCGGAAGCGGCTGCGCCGATTCCGCCCTACCAAACTACCGTCAGCGGGTCGTGGATCGTCTGCACAAGAAGGCGGAAGCGATGGGTTACACCCACCTTCCGATCGCTGCACGGGACAAAAGCTATACAGATCAGTTACGTATTTTTTGTTTCTTGAGAGCTTCTTTGCCACGGATTTGCATGGATGCGCACGAAAAAAGGCTTTCGATCCGTGTGATCCGTGTCGATCCGTGGTAAAGGGCTTCTTGTTTTACAACAACGATTTACGTGTTGTTTCTTGAAAGGCGTCGGGCCTCCCGACTGCGAGAATCCTCGACGCGCTTCAGGCCGGCGTTTCCTTGTCGTCTCTGCCGGCCGGCGGCTCGCGGACAGGCGTGTTCGAACGGTAGTTCGCTGCCGCATGGATCATGGCGTTCGCGGTCGCGATGACCGGCACCGCGAAGAACGCCCCGGCGATGCCGCCGACCGCCGCGCCAGCCAGGACGCCCAGCACGACTGCCAGCGGGTGGACCTTGACGGCGCTGCCGGTGATCAGTGGATGCAGGACGTTGCCTTCGATCTGGTTCACCAGCAGCACGATGCCCAGCATGATCAATGCATTGGTCCATCCGTTGAACAACAGCGCGATGACCACCGCAACGGCGCCCGCGACGACCGAGCCGATGATGGGTATGAGCGCACCGAAGAACACGATGGCGCCAATCGGCGTGGCCAGCGGCACCCCCACGATCCATGCGCCGACGCCGATCGCAACCGCATCGATCGCGGCCACGAAAACCTGGATGCGCGCGAAATCCTTCAGAGTGTGCCAGCCCGCCTGACCGGCGAAGTCGATCCGGGGGCGGGCGCGGCGCGGGAACAGCCGCACGACCCATGCCCAGATCGTGGCGCCGTCGATCATCGCGAATACCGTCACGACGATGATGATCAGAATGCCCTCCAGCACGCGCATCACATGCTTGCCCGCGCCTGCGGCGCGCTGCGCGACGCGCGAGGCGTTGTTCTGGAGCCACTGGACGAGTTCCGACAGGTACCCGTTGATCTTCTCGGGGGTGAGTCCGAACGGATGCGTGGCCAGCAGCCTGTCGAACGAATTGCCAAGTTCACCGACCTTCGCTTTCAGGCTCGGCAGCGTGGTCACGACGCGTTCGGTCACGAGCAACAGCAATCCAGCCACGACGACGACGCCGACCAGCAGGGCAATGAGAATGGCGAGCCATTTCGGGCAGCGGTGGCGCCGCAGGAACGCGGACAACGGCACCAGCAACGCCGCAAGGATGATGCCGATCAGGAACGGAATGACGATGTCCGAAAACATCTGCGCGAGGAATACCACCCCCGCGATGGCGACAGCGATGACCAGCAGCCGCCACGTGAACGCAGCCCCGATGCGAAGTCCGCGCGGGATCGCATCCTCGGCCCGGTTGCTGGTGGGTTCACGTGACATCGGGGTCACATCGTGATGGAAACCGGGGCGAGAGTCGACTTTCCGCGCGGCGGCGTCCATCCGGTCGTCGGAACGGTTCGTGCCAACCGCCCAAGCTGCTAGAAAAATGTCGGCATCGCTTCCAGCACCTGCAGCGCGTCGTCAACCCGCAATACCTGGCGCCATTTGTCGAAGGTGAGGCAGGGGTGGGAAGCGCCGAAGGACACGACATCGCCGACGCGGAGGTCGCTGGCGGCGGGGATCGCCATCATCAAGTGCTGGTCCATGATTCTGCGGACGGCACAATCCGGCAGGGCTCGCGTCGGTTCGCCGGGGCGATGAACCTGCAGCGGTATCGGCAGGTCCGGATCGCAGGAAATGTCGCGCTTTCCCATGGCGATGACCGTCAGACCGGGCTCCGGCAGGGATTGCACGTGCGCGAATACGGCCAGCGCCGGCTCCAGTCCGCCTTCGAGTTGCGGGTGGCGCGCTTTCACCTGGGCCATCGCGTCACGGTACGAGCGGTGATCGTGCACGACATAGCAGCCCGGCCGAAGGACCGGCGTGCATTGTGCGCGCAGGTCCGACCGGTCGAAAGCTTCGGCGATCAGATCGAACCATTGCGACCCCGCCGCGGTGACGAGGGGTTTGCGATCGGCGAATGCCCCCGAGTTTCGAAGCGAACGGACGGTTTCGACAAGCCGGTGGCCGTAGGCGCGGATATCATCGACCGGTTGTGCGCCGCCGATCAGGCCCTCGTAGCCTTCGATGCCGCAGAGCGTCAGGGCCGGTGCCGAAGCGATGCCCTCGACCAGCGACTCGAGTTCCGACGCGTTGCGGACGCCACAGCGGCCGCCCGCCACGCCGAGCTCGAGCAGCACCTGCAAAGTGAGGCCGCGCGCGGCGAAGAACCGGTTCAACGCTTCGACGTTCGCCGCTCCATCCACGAGGCAGTAGTACTCCGCGCCGTGCTCGACCAGTCCGGCGATGATCGCCATGTTGGGCTCGCCCACCAGTTGGTTGGCCATCAACAGGCGTGAGACGCCGTGTTCGAATGCCGCGGCGCACTGTACGGCGGTGGCCAGCGTGATGCCCCACGCTCCGGCGTCGAGCTGGCGATGAAACAGCGCAGGCGTCATGGTCGTCTTGCCGTGCGGAGCGAGCTTTGCGCCGTGGTCGTCGGCGAAGCGTTGCATCCACGCGATGTTGTTGGCCAGCGCCGTTGCGAAGATCACGGCTGCCGGCAGGCTTACGTCTTCCAGCAGCGAGCGGCCGCTGACGGGAATGCCTTTTTCGTGGTGCTGCGTGTCGTGCGGCATGGCGCGATTCCTCGGGATGCAAGCGGGCAAGCATAGGCGGAAGCGGGGCGGTCGGCGGCTTCACGGGCCTCATCGCGAAGGGGACGCTGGCGCGACGACCGGTTGAACCTCGACGCTGCTCCGCGGCTTCGAACCGACGTGAAGCCAGGCGCCCGCTATCGAACCATTCAGCGACACGCATTCCTCGGGGCATAAAATGTCTTCGTATTCCCGTGCCGGCGCGAGTTGAAAATAGCGCACGAGAGCGAACGATAATCGGGAGCATGACGATGCAAAACGAAGATCCGCATTCCGAACACAATGTCGAGCAGCGCGACGCCAGCCGCAACGCGGACGTCACGCGGGAAGTCCAGGCAGTACGCCAATCATTGGCGACCGGAAATCGGCGCCGCGGACTCGACAGCGATGTCGCCTGGTTGCACGGCGCGTCCGGGATGCCTTTTTTTCACACGGTGATCGAGGCGGCGGCAGATGAAAAAACCTTTGCCATTGCAGCGATCCGGTGCGCATGCATTTTCGGATGTCTGTTTCCGACCATCGCGTTTTTCATTTGCCTGATCATCACGGCCGCCACCAATTCGGCTCCGACCCCGACTTATATCCTGGAAGCGGCGATCCTGGGGATCATCGTGGGCATCATCGTGGCTTTCGCATTGAGGGTGGTTTACCACAAGATGCCACTGCCGCACTGGTGGCATGGATGATCCCGTGACGGCGGTGAAGGCGATCATTTGCCTTCGTCCGGTTTTTCTCGCTCGGCCCGGGCAAGCGCGATGGCGAGGGGGAGCGAAAGCACGAACAGCGCGGCGACCCCGGCATAGATCGCGAAGAACCCGAAGCGCACGCCGAGGATGAGGCCGAGGATCGGGCCCGCGGTTCCGCCGAGGTCCGAAGCGACTTGGTAGATCGCGGTCGCGCGTCCGCGCAGGCCCGGCTCGACCAAGTCGCCGATCAGCGTCAGCAGCGGAACCACGATCGCACCGGCTCCGATGCCGACCGCGACCAGTGCGACCACGATCAGGACGAGTGACGGTGTGAAGGCGAGCAGCAGGTAGCCGGCGACGAGCAGCGCGACCGACACGCCGAGCAGACGGGTGCGTCGGGGCAGGACATCGAGCCGGCGGCCGATCAGGAGCGAGGTGCCTGCATAGGCGAGCATCAGGACCGCGAGCAACAAACCTGCGCTGCCCTCGGCACGGAAGCCTGCGATCGAGATCCCGCGACGGTCGACCAGCAGGACCAGGGTTGCGAGCAGCAGCCCCTGTACGGAGAATGACAGCAGCGCGGCGAAGCACCAGATTCCCGCCAACCGCCGTTGCCGCAACACCGAGACGAGGCCGTGCACCGCGGCGGCAGCCGTGGTTTCGGCCGATTCGACGGGGACCATGCGTGGAATGGCGGCGAGCGCCGCGAAGCCGGTACAGACGCTCAGGACCAGGGCGGCCATGAACGCTGCGTCGGCGGAGAAGAAGTCGGTGACCAGACCGCCCAACACCAGTCCGCCCGGAACCCCCAGGCTGATTGCGCTGCGTGCGCGCGCGACCAAGCGACCCCGGTTGCCGCCGCTGCTCGCCGCGAGCACCGCCGCGACGGAACCGACGAACAGCAGCGAGGACCCGGCACCCCAGACCAGTCGACCGGCGAGGAACCAGGCGGCGGGCTGCGCGAAGTGCAGCGCGGCGATGTAGCCGAGCGTACCGAAGCCTTCGATGAACAGTCCGGCCGCGATCACGCCGCGTCCGCCGAAGCGATCCACCAGCGCACCGGTGAGCGGGTTGACGCCGACGCGCACGATCCGGTTCGCGGCGAGGATCACCCCGACCATCAGCGCCGATAGGCCCATGCGCAGCCCGAGCGTCGGCAGGATCGGAAACACCACGCCGCCGCCGATGCCACCGAAGAACGCCATCACCGCGATGCGCCAGCTGACCAGCGACGCCTGACGCTCCGTTTCTGGCGACGATCGATCCACCTCCCGATTATGGCCGGTTGCCTCGTTTGCCCGTCACTTCCCTCCCGGCGACTGTTGCGTCGGCGCTGCTCCCGGGCCGATGTACCGGGCGAGGAAGGCCTGCATCCGGGTCAGAAATGCGGCGCGGTCCTGTTCGGTGTAGAAGCCGTGGCCCTCATGCGGCACCGCCATCCATTCGAACGGCTTGTGAGCGGCTTCCAGCGCGTCGCGCATCGCCTCGGCCCCGGCGAAGGGTGCGCGTTGGTCGTCCTTGCCATGCGCCAGAAAGACGGGCACGTCGATCTTGTTGGCCAGCTTGTCCGGTGAGTTGGCCGCGAGCGTGGCGCGGTCGCGACCGACCACGCTGGCGAGGTAGTTGACGCCGGCCTTGGTCGACTGGATATCGCCCTTGCTGTACAGCATCCCGAGGTCGTACACGCCCGCGTAGCCGATCGCGCACTTGAACAGGTGCGGCGCGCGGATCACG
This sequence comes from Rhodanobacteraceae bacterium, assembly GCA_050738055.1. Taxonomy (GTDB): domain Bacteria; phylum Pseudomonadota; class Gammaproteobacteria; order Xanthomonadales; family Rhodanobacteraceae; genus 66-474. Next base: position 5,564 of record JBOHYT010000186.1, on the reverse strand, counting down.
GCCATCAGCGCCGAATAGCCGCCGAAGCTGCCGCCGTACACGCAGATGCGGTTGGGATCGGCGTAGTGGTTGGCGATGGCCCAGCGGACGCCGTCGATCAGGTCCTGCTGGATGCCGGTTCCCCACTGGCCGTAGCCGGCATGCTGGAACCCGATGCCGCGCCCTGCCGAGCCGCGGAAGTTGACCTGCAGCACCAGGTAACCGCGGTTGGCCAGGAACTGCGCGTCCGGATCGTAGTACCAGTCGTCGCGGACAGCGTACGGCCCTCCGTGTGGAACCAGTACCATCGGCAGGTTCTGCCGCGCGCGGTTTGGCGGGAACGTGAGGATTGCTTCCAGCGTCATGCCGTCGCTCGCCTTGAACCGGAAGGGTTGGCGCTCGGCCATCTGTTTGGGGTCGATCCACGGCGCCACCGAGAACAGTTTGCTGGCCTTGTGGGTGCGCGTGTCCAGCAGGTAATACGTGCCGGGGTCGCGGTCGCTGGATACGTAGAACAGCAACTCGCCGCCGTCCTGGTCGAAATTGATGAAGTCGATCGCGTCGTCGGGAAGTGCGTTCTGCAACCCGCGGTACAGCACGGCATCCGGGCCGCTGGGGTCCAGGGCGATCGGGTCCGGGGTGCCGGCAGCGGGCATCACGGCAAACGGGCGCGAGGGTGGTGCGGTCCACTGGATGTCACCGATGCTCGCAAACGGGTTGCTCGCCAGCAGCTTGCGCTGGCTGCCGTCGAGCGCTTCGGTCACCAGTTCGGATGGACCACCGTTCGGGTCGATCAACGCATAAATGTGTTGGTGGTCCGGCGTGTAGGCCAGGGGATCGAAGAAGTCGCCCACCTTCTGGAAGTCGAGCTTGACCCACTGGCCGCCCACTTGCCGATAGGCGACATAGTCGAAGTCGGTGTTATCGCCGAAGGCATACGCGGCGTTGCCTTCGGGACTGACCAGGAACTGCATTCCGTGCACGTGCATCTGCGCCAGCAGGTGGCGCGTGTTGTGCGGCACGTCGATGTCGTAGAGGATGCTGAGGTCTTCGCGACCGAACGGTTCCGCCCGTACGTAGACGTGGCCGTTGGGAGTTTCCGGACGTCCGACGATGAACCCCATGCCCTCGTCCGACCCGCGCGACTGCGCGCGGATGTCGCCGCCATAATTCCGCCAGCCGAACAGGTAGCGCTGCGTCCTGCCGGTGATGTCGCTGGCGATGACCTCGCCGGTTTCCAGCGGTTCATCGAGCGAACCGAACTGCTGGCCGATCTCCAGTGCGATCCAGTCGTCGTTCACCCAGACGGGATGCAGCGGCACCTGGTAGGCCGGCATGCGCAACTGGCTGACGACGGACATGCCCGGAAGCTGGTAGACGACCAGCGAGCTGTCCTTGCCCGAAGCATCGTCTTCCCGAACCAGCAGGTGCTTGCCATCCGGCGAAAGCCGCGGCTCCTTCAACAGGCCGTGACGCGCAAAGTCACTGACTGGCAGCAGGCCCTGCATCGCGGTGGTTGCGCCTGGGGTTGGCGCCGCCGTGGCGGTGGCGCAGGAGAACATCAGCAACAACGCTAGCGAGGCCAGCGCGTGGACTTGACGACAAGGCATGGCAGTTCCCGCCCTTGACGACGATCTCCCCGGCGCGAAGTATAGCCATGGAAAAAGTGGGCGGGGAGGATACGGACGGAGCTGGACCCCGGGGTCAGCCGGTGCCGCTCCACCTTGCCGGGCGCTTTTGTCTGTGACGTGATCCCGGCCGTGCTTGCAGCGGCATGCCTGTATCATGCGCGTTTCGCACCGTCGTCCAGGCACCCATGCAGAGCGCGATTTCCATCGAAGCCGCGAGCAAGCGTTACGGCGCGCACACCGCGGTCGACCGCCTGACGCTGGAAGTTCCGGCCGGGACCATCTATGGATTTCTCGGCCGCAACGGCGCGGGCAAATCCACCACGCTGCGCATGATCACCGGCATCCTCGACGCGGACGACGGCCGGGTGCAGGTCCTCGACGGCCGCGCGCCGAAGAGCGTGCGCGGCCGCACCGGCTATCTGCCCGAGGAAAACGGGCTGTACAAGGATATGCGGGTGGTCGACATGGTGACCTACTTCGGGCAGTTGCGCGGGCTCCAACGACGCGAGGCCGGTCAGCGCGCGCGCAGTCGGCTGACCGCCGCAGGGCTCACCGATTCGATGACGGCGAAGTGCAACACGCTTTCGAAGGGCATGGCGCAGAAGGCGCAGATCATCGCCGCGCTGCTGCACGACCCCGAACTGGTGGTGCTGGACGAGCCGTTCTCGGGACTCGACCCAGTGAACTCCGAAATGGTGCTGTCGCTGATCCGTCAGCACAAGCGCGAGGGCCGCACGGTGATTTTTTCCACCCACGTGGTGGAGCACGCCGAGCAGATTTGCGACGCGATCGTCATCATCGACAATGGCCGGCGCAAGCTCGCGGGGCCGCTGGCCGAGATCAAGGCGCAGGCCGAACGCAGTGTGGTCGTGGATTACGAAGGTGACGCGGGCGCGCTGCGCGAATTGCCGGGCGTGCTCTCGGCGGACGATGCCGGCCAGCACGCGGAGCTTCGACTTGCCCCGGGGGCCGATACGCAGGCCCTGCTGAAGCGTCTGATCGAGCGCGTGCGCATCCGCCGCTTCGATGTCGGCGAGGCCACGCTGAAGCAGATCTTTCTCGATTCCGTGGAGGATGCACGTGACGCCGCGTAATGCCTGGCTGGTGGCGCAACGCGATTACACCGCGTACGTGATGCGCCGGCGGTTCTGGGTGAGCCTGCTGCTTTCGCCGGCGATCCTTTTGGCCGTCATGCTGGTGCCGGCATTGATCCAGCATTTCAGCGGTGCCAAGCGATTTGCCGTGGTGGACCATTCTGGCTGGCTGCTTCCGGCCGTCGAGCAACGCATCGCGGCCAGCGATTACGCGCGGCTGCTGGATCTCGCCGCACGCACGCCGGCGCAAGCGAGCCGGCAGTTGCCGCAGGTGCTGGCCGCCATCGCGCCGGATGCGGCCACGCTCGATGGCAAGTCGCGCGATGCCCTGGCGCAAGCGCTGGCGTCGGGCGGCCCGGCGCCGACGACGCCCGCGGCAGAGGCGATCTGGAGACAACGCGCGGCGCTGGCGCAGTGGTACGCCGCGCTTTCTCCCGACGACGCGGCGCGCGTCGACCGTGGGCTCGCGATCGCCCGCTACCAACTCGTGAAGCAGCCGCAGGGTGCGCTGCGTGGCGCGGTCGTGCGGGGCGGTCTGTCCGGGTATTTCGTCCTGCCGCACGATCCGCTCGCCGCCGGCTCGCAATTCGTGTACGCCTCGCACAACCTCACCGATACCGGGCTGCGGGACTGGTTCGGTGCGAAGGTCTCGGCGGTCGTGCAGTCGCGTCGTGCGGCGCAGGCCGGGCTCTCCGCCGACCAGGCCAAGTGGATCGGCCAGACGGTCGATTTCGACAACCAGTTGGTCACCAAAGGCGGCGCCAAGGCCGCGACCTCAGCCGAACAGGCCGCGCAGTGGTTGCCGGTCGGCTACGTGTACCTGTTGTTCATTTCGATCATGCAGATCTCGCAATTGTTGATGATGTCCACGATCGAGGAGAAATCCAACCGCATTGCGGAAACCCTGCTGGCCGCGATCGAGCCTTCCGACATCATGGCCGGCAAGACGCTCGGCGTGGCGTGTGTTGGCGTAACGCTGGTCGGTGGTTGGCTGGTGCTGATCCTCGGGTTGCTCGCGGCGTTCGGCAGTGCGTTCCATCTTGGCGGCTTTGCTGCCGCGATCATCACCGGCATCAGCGCGTGGGACGTCGGCTGGTTCCTGGTGTATTTCATATTGGGCTTCCTGCTGTACGCCGCGGTGACCGGGGCCATCGGCGCCTCGGTGAACAACATCCGCGAAGCGCAGCCGTACATGACCCCGGTGACCTTGTTCATGATCATTCCGCTGATGCTGATGGTGCCGGTGGCGCAGGACCCGACCGCGGAGTGGGCGAGGGTGCTGTCGTATGTTCCGCCGCTGACGCCGTTCCTGATGATGAGCCGCGCTGGCGCGCCACCGCCACTGGTCGATTACTTCGCGACCACGGCGTTGCTGATCGTCACGGTCGCCATCGCGATGTTCCTCTCCGGCCGCGTGTTCCGGCGCGGACTGCTGAACACCGGCGCGCCGCCAAAGCTGAAAGAGATGATGTCCTGGGCGCGCAAGCCGAAAACGCGCATGGCGCCGATGTAGCCTCCTGGTTCGGTGCGATGTGCCGGCGACGCTTGAAACGGGCGAAGCATCCGCTGCCTCGCTGTCGTCAGGACGGACGGGAACAGGCGCGGTAATCGCGGCGTCGGAACGTTTTCCACGCGACGTTTGCGCCCGGAAAAGGGATGACAAGAGTCACGTGTCGTCGGTACCCACGGGTGATAATCTGACGCGGTCTTGAACTCGCACCGGCGCGACCGGAGCGAGAAGCTTCGCGCCTGTTCGCGCGCTGCGCACGGACGCATGCGTCCGCAGCCGCGACACCCGCGCGTGCCATCGATCGACGAGGGTTGGCGAAATGAAGAACGTTCTCCTGTCTGCATTGGTATTGGCGGGCGTTTGCCTGTCGAGCGCGGCGTGGGCGGATTCCGGCGTTACCCGCACACTGACCGAGAGCCCGGCCGTGCCGGCCGGGGCCAGCGTGCAGGTGCAAAACCTGGTCGGTCACATGACGGTGAGCCAAGGCGTACGTTTCCAGGTGACCGCCACCGTGGTCGCGGGAGGCAGTCAGGCGCAGGCGTTGGCGCAAAGCGTGAAGCTGGATGTCGGCACCTCCGGCGATGTGGTCACCGTGCACGTCCATTACCCCGTCGACCAGCACGACGGCTATCGCTATGCCGCCAACGACGACAGCGACAAGTTCTGCGTGTTCGGGGTCATCTGTTTCCATGGGCGCGGATCGTCGAGCCTCCAATACCAGGGCAGGCAGGTGCATGTGTACCGCGGCGGAAGCGAGGGCGTGCCGCTGCACGTCGACGTGGCAGTTCGGATCCCGGCTGGCGTCAAGGCAAAGTTCGTGAACCAGACAGGCCTGCTCGAAGCCAATACCCTCACTGACACGCTTGCACTCGATGCGGCGGGTGGCGGCGTGTACGCACGCCACGTGACCGGCGATCTCGCCATCGACACGGACGGCGGGGATCTGCACGTGCAGGGACTCAAGGGCGATCTTCAGGCCCGCACCAGCGGCGGTGACACCTATCTCAGCCAATCGACGGGCGACCTGCATCTGGCCACTGGCGGCGGCGACGGACGCATCGATCATGTTTCCGGGTCGCTGGACGCGCGCACGGGCGGTGGCGACCTGAACGTCACGGATTACACCAGCGGCGGCGACGTTTCACTGCACAGCGGCGGCGGCGACGTGCACCTGTCGGGTAATCTCGCGGCGGCGCGCAACCTGCATGTCGACACCGGCGGCGGCGACGCCGTGCTGGAAGTCGCAAACCTCTCCATGCACCTCGATGCTTCTTCGGGGGGCGGCGATGTCTCAGTGCATTTGCCGGACGCAACCCACGTGACCAAGGGCGACAACCATTACTCCGGCGA
>JBOHYT010000185.1:0-11718 GCA_050738055.1 Rhodanobacteraceae bacterium | reverse complement strand
CCCACCGGCTTCGGATCGACCAGCCTGGCGGGATCGTTCTTGCCCGGGCGCAGCCACGCCGGCTTCACGTTCAAGCGGCCTCGTTCATCGGCGCGCAGCAGGATGCCGAATCGGCGTTCCGCATCGGTCGGGCTGCGCGGCTCGGGCGCGGAGGCGAGAGTATCCAACCAGAGCGCCCAGCGGTCCGGTGCCACGGCGTTCGGTCCTCCGGCGTTCGGTGCCCCGACTTTCGGGGCCGGCACGTCGGAAAGCCCGGGCAACCCGAGAGCCTGAAGCAAGGCAGGCAGGCGCCGCACCGCCGAGGTTTTCTGCGGCGCCGCGTCAGAGCCGGACTCCGCAGCCGCCACCATCATCGCTGCGGCGTGCTTGCAGTCGGTTCCGACGGGACAACTGCAATCGGTTTCGAGCGCGAGGAAGCGGTCATGCGACTCGATCACGACCTGGCATCCATACACGTTGCCACCGCTGCCACTGACCTCGCCGCTCAGCACCCAATTGCTATCCTCGTCCTGCCCCAGATCCAGCGACAGCACCTTGTGGCGATGCGCGTAGCTCACGCCGCGCTTGAGCGCGCGCTGGCTGAAATTCGAGCGCCATTCGCATTGCGAGAGCAGAGGTTGCAGTCCGTCAAGATTCACGTTTCGGCAGCACGCGTGCGAATGAACCTCGTATTTTCGCACGCGCGCTGACAGCTCGTGCACTGCCATCATCGTCAACTTCCTCCATGCGAATCGATGTCCATGAACACCAGCCCCGCGGACGAACGGCAGCCCCTCGGGACGTCGAACAACCTTACAGATTTCCCCCCGTTTTCGGCGCATCCGTCGATTACCTTTACACTTTCGCGTGATTTCCAGATCGCGAAATCTGCATTATATTGAAAAATCAGGATTTATTTTTTTGGCATGATAAATGCTATATGAACGGTGCAGGAGGCATGTTTTTGCATGGAGTATCTGTTATGCGTGCCTCGAAAAGGAAGCAAAGGAAGCGTTGTATCGCAGCAGCAATAGGCGCCGGGATATTGTTCGCCGGTGCCGCCTGTGCCAACCCCGTCACGATGAATTTCGACGGGATAGGTACGTTCGACCAGGTCAGCACCTACTACGACGGCGGGTGCAGCACGTTCGTTGGTCCCGACACTTGTAATGGCCCGAACTACGGCGTTGTGTGGTCGGGAGCCGAGATCTCCGACAACACCTCGGGCGCGTCGGGCACGATCGTGCCCCCGAGCTCGCCCAACTACATCATCCTGACCAACAACAGTGGTAGCTACAACAGCGCGACCATGAACGTTGCGGCCGGCTTCGGCGGTAGTGGTTTCTCGTTCTACTATGCCGGCTCCGGAATGGTCTCGGTGTACAGCGGCCTGAACGGCACCGGCACTCTGCTCAACCCCGGCTCGGAGGCGTTATCCACGAGCTTTTGCAGTGGCACCGGCTTTTGCTCGAGCCCCTACATGCTGGATTTCACGGGCACCGCGATGTCCGTGGTCTTCACCGGCAACGGCATCTTCGACAACGTCTCGTTCGACATGACACCCAAAGCCGTCCCGGAACCGGCCGCCGCCGGCATCTTCGGCTTCGGTGTGTTGTTGATCGGCATGTTCGTCGGTCTGCGCCGACGCATGGCCTGAGCAAACCCCAGTAGAAGTCGACCCGAAACGAACGGCGCCCGGCACGACCGTGCGCATCCGTTTGCGTGCTGCCTTCGTACCTTGACTTGCCGCCATGAATCCGGTCATCCAACACCCCGGCAGATGGCGCGCGTACTTTCATCTGTGTACCCATAGGAGGGTGCCATGAGAACCACCAAACGTTCGACCTTGAAGTTCTTGCCTGCCATCGCTCTGGCAGCGGTCTTTGTTGCGGGAGCGGCCTACGCCTCCTCCCCAACGCTCCCACCACTCGCCGCCAATCAGACCTACGGATTTTCTGACGGCCATCTCGAACTGTTCACCTATACACAGAGCTTCGATTGCGTCGATCAGGCCAAAGATGACCTGAATTACAACGGCGTGGCGGCGCAATCGGACCCGGGTGAATTCCAGACCGGGATTTGCCAGGCGGGTACCAACCCCACCATGGACCCGACGGGCGAAAAACCCATTACGCAGGATTTTCTGTACGTCCTGATCCCGTTCTTTTCGGTCAACGACGATCAGAACCCGAACGACGCCATGGCGTGTCCGCCCGGAGTCAGATTGAGCACGATCTGCGGACCCAAGTTGGGCAAGACACTGATCAGTCTGTTCGGCGCGCTCCCCGAAGCCTACAAGACCCATCCGCTGGTCTATACCCAATGTCCCACGCCCGGCGAACTGCCTGGAACCTGCACGATGCATTCGTCCACGGACGATCTCGGCAAGGTGCTGGTCGCGCTCGGAAAGCTGCCGCCTCCCGCGACCAACGTGTTCCTGCCCAGCCCGAACCACAGCCACGTGATCACCAATGCGGATGCGACCCAAAGCGCTATCTGGTGGGAAGTCAGGCCGGTGCTGGTCACGGACTTGGCCGATTGGCCGACCCAGAATGGCAGCAGCGGCATCACCTCGGTCGCCAAACTGAAGGCAGCGGAGAAGGCAGGCAAAGCCATCGAGGTGCCCGACAACTTCTTCCTGTTCTTCAGCTCCAAGCCGTTCAGCATGTGATCGGCATGCGCGCTGCCAAGTAAGCGCCTGCGTTCCATTGCAGATCCTTGCACAGGCCGAGCCCGGCAGTCGTCCGGGCTCGGCCTTTATTTTGCGTCCTGCTACGGACCGTGTGACCCGGTCGCGGCTTCCGCCGCTCCTACAGGACCTGCGGGACGGCCGGAAGGCCCGATCGGCTTGTAGGAGGGCCGGAAGGCCCGATCGGCTGTAGGAGGGCCGGAAGGCCCGATCGGCTTGTAGGACGGCCGGAAGGCCCGATCCGCTTGTAGGAGGGCCGGAAGGCCCGATCCGCTTGTAGGAGGGCCGGAAGGCCCGATTCCGATCCGGGATGCCACGCCACCGTGACCCCGGTCGCGGCTTCCGCCGCTCCTACAGGACCTGTGGGACGGCCGGAAGGCCCGATTCGCTTGTAGGAGGGCCGGAAGGCCCGATCCGGGATGCCAAAACCGCCGTGGACCCATGCACCAGCATGTCACGCGCAACCCGGTTCATCAGGAGTCCGACAATCCCGGAGTCTGCAAAGGGCCGCCGGCGGCAGAAACTCTTCGATCATCATCGGCGCTCCCGAGGCAGCCGAGAAAGCGACCGTAAAAAACAGCAGCCCGGAAGCTGGTCCTGACCGACCCGCCCGGGCTGCAAGAGGTGGAGCGACACGACGCGGCCAGGACCAGCCGCGCCGCGTTCAACCCGCTTATGGCATCAACACCTTGTTGATCACCATGATCACGCCGTTGGATTGGTACACGTTCGGAATCGTGATGTCGGCGGTATTGCCCTTCTCGTCGGTGACGGTCAGATCGGTGCCGCTGCCCTTGACGGTCAGCCAGTCGCCTTCGACGGTTTTCAACTTGGCCGAGCCGCCACCGGCCATGATCTTCGCGTCCAGTGCCTTGGTATCGAGCCGGCCCGGCACGACGTGGTAGGTCAGGATCTTCGTCAACTCGGCCTTGTTGGCGGGTTTCAAGAGGTTCTGGACCGTACCGGCCGGCAGCGCGTCAAACGCCTGGTTGGTCGGCGCGAATACCGTGAACGGGCCGGGACCTTCCAGGGTTTTCACGAGTCCGGCCGCCTTGACCGCGGCCACCAGCGTGGTGTGATCCTTCGAGTGCACCGCGTTCTGGATGATGTTGCGCGACGGATACATGGCCGCGCCACCGACCATCACCGTGTGTTCGGATCCCATCGAGCCCATGCTGCTGGACGTCTGGCCGCTGGACATCTGTGCGAACGCGGGCATCGCGCTCGCGGCCAACGCCATCGAAAGGCCGAGCGCCACGGCGCGCGTGGAATAACGGATTTTCATGCCGGATTTTTTCATGCCGGATCTCCTGTGTGATTGATGAGGGTGCATCGGAAGCACCAGGAGATACGCGGCCATGCGCCGGGCGGATGCGTGCCGCGCGCGCCCGTTCAGCGCCCGTAGCAATACGCGGATGCAGCGCATGGCGGATCGCAAGGAAACGTGGTCTCAGGCGGAGTCGTTGCCGCCCGGTGTGCGCAACATCGCCACCGGCTTGCCGGCGGAGGACGGCGCGGCCGCGCCGATCGAGCCCTTGGCGATGACCGGCCCGGTGGGTTGCCCGGTGGGCGAACCGCCCGGTGGCTCCACCGATACCGCCAGGGCGGCGGTCGGCGCCAGCCGCGCGACCAGCGCGGCGTCGAGCACGATGATGGTGGGTGCGTGGGTCGCGATCATGCCAACCGGAATCGGCTTCTGGCCCGCCGGGATCAGCCAGAGTTCCGGTGCGCGTCCGCCCGGCAGGGATTGCGGCCTTGCGGGCACCACCACCATGCGCGCGTGGCGCACGTCCATGGTGGCGGTCCAGCCGACCTGGCCATTGTTCTGGGTAATGGTGGAGGCCATGTACGTGACCGACGGCGTCGGGGCCGGTGCGATCGACGAACGGGGTACGACGAGGAAGGCAATGATGAAAGCCACGGCCACGGCTGCCGCACCGAATGCGAACCCGCGCCACAGTTCCAGGCGGTTCCACCAGCTCGCCCGCGCCGTGGCCGGCGGCTCGCCAAGCGAAGGCTTGCCGAAGCCCAGTTCACTCACGATGCGCGCCCACACGGAGTCGGGCGGCGCTGCCGGCGCGATGTCTTCAGCCAACGGCAACAGATATTCCTGCCACCGTGCGACCTCGGCCGCCGCCTGCGAACTGGTTTCGATTTCCTGCTCGACGGCTGCGCGCGCGTCCGCGTCCAGCACGCCGAGCACGTATTCGGCGTAGCGCAGATCTTGTTCGGGCTCGTGGTCGAGAGGCGTGTTCACGGGTTCAAATTCGAATGTTCCAGACAACCGCGCAGACGGATCAGGCTGCGCCGGATCCAGCTTTTCATCGTCGCCAGCGGAACCGAATGGCGTTCCGCCAATTCGTTATACGTGGCGCCCGTGAAGAAGGCTGCACGCACCGCCGATTGCTGTTGCGCGGCAAGCGTGTCGAGGCACTGCTCGAGACGGCGCCGTTGTTCGCTGGATTCGGTGTGCGCGGGCGGACCGGGTTGCGGATCCACCATGGCGTCCGCGACCGCGTCACCGAGCGGCGACTCGCGATGCCTGCGCAGTCGATCGATGCACTGGTTGCGGGCCAGGGCGATCAACCAGGTCATCGCGGCGGCGCGCGCGGGATCGAAACGGTCCGCGCGGCGCCACACCGCCATGTACACGTTCTGGAGCGCGTCTTCCGCCTCGCTGCGCTCGCGCAGCATGCGCAGGCACACACCGTACAACTTGGCCGAAGTGCGCTGGTACAGGTCGGCGAATGCCTGCGAATCGCGCTGACCGGCCTGTTGCAGCAGCTTCGCCAGCGCGTCGCGTTCGTCCGAAGCGTGCAGATTCATGTGTGCGCCCCGCATCGCATGCCGGCGCCGATCGCGCCGGAAGTCACCGGAAGCACACTGGAAACACGCGGGTCCGCCATGTCTTCCAGCATGCCGCGCCGTGAAATATCTGGCAAGTGACCGGCGAACGAATCGTGCCCCGGGTGCATCCAAATACCTTGAACCGGCGTATATCCCTGTGCGCCGGCCGGCCGAACATCCGGCCCGGCCAAGCCTCCTGCGGCAACGCGGGCCACTGGCCGGTCGGCGCGCGTTCTGTTCGCAGGAATCGATCCATGCTTGCCGCCCGATTCGCCGCCACCCGTGTCAGGCAGGAATGCAGGGTTCATCGGCAAGCGCCGGTGGCGGCAACGCCAACCACCGAATGACGACAGGCGTCGCAAGAACGCGCGCGATGGATTGCACGGTCGCGCAGTCACGCGCCGCGCGAAGACCGGATGCGCGGCCGGTCACGTCACGCGACGGGAAGCCACCTCAAGCCGGACCCACAGGCAACCGGACCAAAAAACTGGCGCCGCGCTCGGACTCGGAAAGCCCGACCCGGCCTCCGTGCGCCTGCGCGATCCGCGCAGCCAGTGCCAGTCCGAGCCCGGTGTGTGCCTCCGGCTGGGTGCTGAAGAAAGGCGTGAACGCGCGCGCGGCGGATACGGCAACGCCGGGACCGTCGTCCTGGAATCCGATCGACAGTTCGTCGCCGCCCTCCTCGCAGCACACCGCAACGCGCACCCGGTCCGCGCCGAAGCCAAACGCGTTGCCGAGCATCTCGTTGAACAGTCGGCACAGCGCCTCGGCATCGCCACGGATCATCGGCAACCCGGGATCGGTCACCACCTCCACCCGGCCCTCGAACGCCTCCGCACAGGACCCGACCAGGCCGGCCACATCGACAGAGCCCTTCCCGGGCTCGATGCGGTAGCCGAGGAATGCGCGTCCTTCCCTCAACAGCCGTGCCGCGCGCAGGCATTCGGGCTCGATGCGCGCCAGCGATTTCGTGGCATCGCCGGCCGCGCCGCGCGCGAGCAACAACTTCGCGAGCTCGGAGGCAGCGGCGATCGCGTTGAGCGCGTTGAGCACCGCGTGCGTCAGTTCGCCGAAGTCGGCGTCGCGCCCGCGCTCCGGCGCATCCGCCCTGCCACGCACGGCCAAGTCGTTTTCAACCCTGGAAACCGTCGACACCTGAGACTCCGATTCCATGTCACCATCCTCCCATGTATTTGGCCACCCGCGCGTTCCATGGACGGCGTCGATGCGCGCTTGCGGCCGCCCCGGCAAGCGGTCACGTTCCGCACCGAAGCCAACCCATCCTCGGGTGCGCGCCGTCGGATGCCGATGGTACACCGCACGCGCCGGCGCGGGAGTCCCGCCTCGACAATCCAGGTATTTTCGGACGTCTACCGGCGAGCCGGCCGGTTGGCTCGTAAGCAATCGCACGACCGCGTAGGGCGGGTCTTGACCCGCCTGCGTCATCAATCCGCGGGTCAAGACCCGCCCTACCGGCATTGCCCGGCCGGACTTGGCACGTGACGCGACGGCCCGATCGCTGAAAAACGCCGCCATTCCATTCGGCATTTGCGCGTATCCCGCAGCAGTGATAAACCGCGTCTGGAAACGGGTGCACGTCGTTTGAGGAGGGGGTATGGGAGCCGGACGCAATCTGAGAGGCCTGCGTGTGTTGCTCGTGGAGGACGAATCGCGCATCGCCATGCTGCTCCGCGACATGCTGGAAGAGACCGGCTGCGAAGTCGTGGCCACCGCGGCGCGCCTCGACGATGCGCTGGACCAGGCGACATCGCAGTCGTTCGAGATTGCCGTGCTGGATGTGAATCTCGGCGGCAAGCCGGTGTACCCTGTCGCTTCCGCGCTGCTGGAGCGCGGCGTGCCATTCGTGTTCGCGACCGGTTACGGCAGCGCGAACGTGCCGCAGGAGTTTCGCAGCGTGCCGGTGGTCCAGAAGCCGTTCGTGCGTCGCCAGCTCGAGCAGGCGCTGCGCGCCGCTTTGGACGGATAGTAGGCCACGCTGCCACGGGCACGGCTGCCGACGAGCAGCTGCCTTGTCGCGTAGGGCGGGTCTTGACCCGCCGTCGTCATCGAACAACTCAGGGACTGGCAGGAATGCCGGCTCCGTCGCTGCGCTCGTTGAGCCGGCCTACGCAACTTGTTTCTTGGAGAGAATACGTTTGCGCCCGATCGAAACGGATTACCACGGATCGAAAGCTTTTATCCGTGCGCATCCGTGCAAATCCGTGGCAAAAAAGCGCTTGTCTTCATCCGTCATTAACCATCATCCGATCCATTTGCGGTTCAATGGGCGGTCACATGCGGACGGCAGTTTGACCGCCGGACCCGCGCATTGAACACGGAACCGCCGATGGATCCCGAAGAGCTCAAGGCGCCGCTACCGGAAAGACAGGACGAGGCGCCAGGTTTCCTGCGCGGCGGCGGGGAACTGGGTGCGCGCATGCGCGCGTTCGACTGGGAAGACACTCCACTGGGGCCGCCCGCTGAGTGGCCACAGAGCCTCAAGACCGCGGTGCGCATCATGCTGACGTCGCGCCAGCCGATCTGGATCGGCTGGGGCGAGCATTTGACCTATCTCTACAACGACGCGTACCGCTCGATCATCGGCGGCAAGCACCCATGGGCGCTGGGCCGGCCGACCCGCGAGGTGTGGAGCGAAATCTGGGCCGACATTGCTCCGCTGCTGGACGCCGCATTGCGCGGCGACCAAGGCACCTACGTGGAAGCACAGCTCCTGATCATGGAGCGCAGCGGCTATCCCGAGGAAACCTATTACACGTTTTCCTACAGCCCGATTCCGAACGACCGGGGCGAGGCCGGCGGCATCATCTGCGCCAACACCGACGACACGCTGCGCGTGACCAGCGAGCGGCAACTTGCCTTGCTGCGCGACCTGGCCACAGCGCTTGCAAACCCGCACTCGGGGACGGACCGGGCGTGCGAATCCGCGGCGAACGCCTTGCGCGGCGATACCCGCGACCTGCCGTTCGCGATGATCTACTTCGCCGAACCCGACGGCGGAAGCCTTTCGCTGAAGGGCGCCACCGGCATCGAGCCCGGCTCGCCCACCGCGCCGTCGCGCGTACGCCTGGACGAGGCTTCGACGTGGCCGTTGGCGAAGGTCGTGCACGACCACGAGATCCGGGTGGTGGACGCCCTTGCCACGCGTTTTGCAACGGCGTTCCCGTCCGGTGCATGGAAGCAGCCGCCCGCCAGCGCGGCGTTGATCCCGATCCCGGCGCGCGGCGATACCGGGCGACCGGGCGTGCTGGTGGTCGGGCTGAATCCGTTCCGGTTGTTCGACGGCGACTACCGGCGCTTCCTGGAACTCGCAGCCGGGCAAATCGGCGCCGGCATCGCGAATGCGCAGGCCTATGAGGAGGAACGTCGTCGCGCGGAGGCGTTGGCCGAAATCGACCGCGCCAAGACCGCGTTCTTTTCCAACGTCAGCCACGAGTTCCGCACCCCGCTCACCCTGATCCTCGGGCCGCTCGAAGATGCGTTGAACAACCCGGCGCTGCCTGCCGGCGACCGCGAACGGCTGGAAGTCGCGCATCGCAACTCGCTGCGCATGCTGAAGCTCGTCAATTCGCTGCTGGACTTCTCGCGGATCGAAGCCGGTCGCGCCAAGGCGACCTTCCGCGCCACCGATCTCGCCGCGTTCACCACCGAACTCGCCAGCAACTTCGAATCGGCCTGCGCACGCGCGGGCCTGCAGTTCGTGATCGATTGCCCGCCATTGCAGGAGCCGGTGTACGTCGATCGCGACATGTGGGAAATGATCGTCCTCAATCTGCTCTCGAACGCCTTCAAGTTCACGTTCGAAGGCCGGATCACCGTGCGCCTGCGCGCGCTCGACGGGCGTGCCGAACTGATGGTGCGCGACACCGGCGTCGGCGTACCAAGAGCCGAGCTTCCGCGACTGTTCGAGCGCTTCCACCGGATCGACGGACAGCGCAGCCGCACCCACGAAGGCAGCGGGATCGGCCTGGCGCTGGTGCAGGAACTCGTGAAGCTGCAGGGTGGCAACCTCCGCGCCGACAGCGAGCCGGGGTCGGGAACCGGGTTTTTCGTCGATGTGCCGCTTGGCGAGGCCCATCTGCAGCCGGAGCGGATCGTCGGGGAAGCCGGAGCCATGCCCAGCTCGCAGCGCGCCCGTGCCTGGGCGGATGAGGCCTTGAGCTGGCTGCCCGATGCCGGGACTACGGCCGCTGTGGTTCCGCACGAAGCAGGTACCGCCGCGGTGTCGCACGAGGGCGCACGCATCCTGGTGGCCGACGACAACCTCGACATGCGCAACTATGTTTGCCGCCTGCTCGCACGGGTGGGCGCCGTGGAAGCGGTGCCCGACGGCCAGGCCGCGCTGGAGGCGATCCGCCGGCAGCGCCCGGACCTCGTGCTGACCGACGTGATGATGCCGCGCCTCGACGGCTTTCAGCTTCTGGAGGCGATCCGTTCCGATCCAACCCTCCGCGACCTGCCGGTGATCCTGCTTTCCGCGCGCGCCGGTGCGGACGCCAGGGTCGAAGGGCTGGGAGCCGGCGCAGACGATTACCTCAACAAACCGTTTTCCGCCCAGGAATTGATCGCGCGCATCGGCGCCAACCTTGCGCTGGGCAGTCTGCGGCGCGAAGCGATGCTGAGCTTGCGCGCCACCGAGGAGCGCCAGTCGTTCCTGCTGGAGCTCGCCGACTCGATCGCTGCGCTCGCCGATCCGACCCTGATCAAACAGGCTGCGGCGCGGCTCCTCGGGCTGCACCTGCACGTCGATCGCGTGGCTTGGTTCGAAGTAGAGGGCCGGCACTATGCGATCGAAGGCGATTACACCGACGGCATGCCTTCCATCTGCGGACGGCACCCGGTCGATTCGTTTGGACCGCGACTGTTCGAGGCGTATCGCAGCGGGCGCGTCGTGTCGTGTCGCGACGTCGAGACCGATCCCGACGTGTCTTCTACCGAGCACGCCGGCTTCGCAGGCATCCATACGCGCGCCTACATCGGCGCGCCGCTGATCAGGAACGGCGAATTCGTCGCAGGTCTCGCCGTCCACTCGGCCGAACCGCGCGAATGGAAGGGCGAGGAACTGGATCTGGTCCGCGAGGTCGCGGAGCGCACCTGGGCGGTCATCGAACGTGGTCGCGCCGAAGAGGCCGTGCGCCGGCAAACGCTGCGGCTGGAAAGGCTCGACCGGATCGGCAAGGCACTCGCAAGCGACCTGGATCTCGAACGCATCGTGCAGATCGTGACCGACAGCGCGACCGTGCTGACCGGGGCGCAGTTCGGTGCGTTCATCTACAACGTCACCGACGAGCGCGGCAACCCCGGGTTCTCGTTCACCGTATCGGGCGCCCCGCGCGAAGCCTTCGAAAAGCTCGGAATACCGCACGCCACCGCGATATTCGGGCCCACCTACCGGGGCGAAGGCATCCTCCGCTCCGACGACATCCGCGCGGACCCGCGCTACGGCAAGTCGCCACCCCATTTCGGGCTGCCCGAGGGCCACCCGCCGGTCGTGAGCTACCTCGCGGTGCCGGTTATCTCGCGTTCGGGCAAGGTGCACGGAGGCCTGTTCTTCGGACACGGCCAGCCGGGCATGTTCACCGCCGAGTCCGAGCACATCGCAACCGGCATCGCCAGCCACGCGGCGCTCGCGATCGACAACGCCGTGCTGCTCGAAACCGCGCGTACGGAAGTCGAGCAGCGCGAACGCGCCGAATCGATGGAAGCCGCGCAACGGCGCGTGCTCGAGTTGTCGGTCGCCGATGCTCCGCTGGAGACGGTGCTGGACACGCTGGTGCGCACGATCGAGGCGCAGTCGCGCGCCGGCATGCTCGGCTCGATCCTGCTGCTGGACCCCGATGGCCGGCACTTGCGGCATGGCGCTGCGCCCAGCCTTCCGCAGGCCTACCTCGACGCCCTCGACGGGATGCTCATCGGCCCGATGGCGGGCTCCTGCGGCACGGCGGCGTTCCGGAAGCAGCCGGTCGAGGTCTCGGACATCGACGACGACCCGCTGTGGGCCGGCTTCCGGGATCTGGCTGCCGCACACGGACTGAAAGCCTGCTGGTCGCTTCCCATTCTTTCCTCGCGCGGCAAGGTACTGGGCACTTTCGCGATGTATTACCGGGTCGCGCAAAGCCCGATCAGCGAAGACATGCGGCTGGTGGAATCCGGCACGCGCACCGCGGCGCTGGTGATCGAACGCA
>JBOHYT010000184.1:0-23607 GCA_050738055.1 Rhodanobacteraceae bacterium | reverse complement strand
ACCGCGAAGTCGAAGGTGTAGGTGGTATCGCCCCATTCGGTCGTGATCGTCGTCGCCGGCCCCTCGGCCTTGACGCCCAGCTTGCCCATCGCTGCCTGGATCTGCTTGAGTGCCGCCGCCTTGGCGGAGTCGATGTCATCGAGCGTGCGCGTGGCGCTGGTCGACACCAGCAGCACCGGCGTCGCCTCGGTGCGGTACAGGCCCGGCTCGAGGTTGTTGTAGTCGACGTTGGGAATGCCGGCCAGCATCGTCTGCAGCGAGTCGAGGCCGTACTGGATCAAGGTGTCCGGCGTGCCATGGATCCATAGCTGCGAATAGCGGCTGATCAGGTTCCAGCCGTAATCGACGTCATAGCCCCACGTCACGCTGCTGACGCGCTGCCCGTGGCTCGGCGTCACATCCAAGGTGAAGGTCTTGTTCCCGCCGCGCCAGCCATTGGTGAGACCCCAGGTCACCGTGCTGTTCCCGGCAAGATCGATGTTGCCGGACTTGTTGATCAGCGTGCCATGGAAATTGTCATTCCCCGCCCAATGGATCGTGGCACCCGGGCCATAGGCTGGACCGGAAAACGAGAACTTCACCTGTGGGTGCTCCGCCTGCAATTCGCCACCGACGTAATCAGGAAAGCGCCGGAAATTGTTCAGGACGTCGTAGATCTGCCGCGGGTTGTGGCTGATGTCGATCGAGCGCTCGATGTGCGCATGGCTGGGCAGGAACAGGCCCACGATCACGGCCAGGATGAACACGATGATCAGGGCGACGACGAATTCGAGCACGCGGGTCATGCCAGGGATCTCCGGACGGCTTGTACGTATGGCGGACGTCCGCGCTGCGCGACCGGGCCGGCAGCTCGTGCACCGCAATCAAACACATGAACGGCGGATGGTACTTGCTTCATGGCGTTCGCGCTACGGCTCGGCCGGGTCGCGACGGATCAATGGCCAGAAAAGCCTTTTGCCCAGGATTCACACGGATACCCACGGATAAAGAAGCAAATCAGTGTTCATCTGCGTCGATCCGTGACGAGGCTCTTGCTGTCTGCGGAAACAGAGGCGAATTTGACGCGGATCTACGCGGATGGCCGCGGATCAAGAACTCGAAGAGCGTTTTGCCACGGATTCGCACGGATACCCACGGATAAAGCAGCAAATCCGTGTTCATCCGTGTTGATCCGTGGTAGGGCTCTTGCTGTTTGCGGCAAGCAGCCAACGCAAAGACTTCGTTTCGGGCACCCAACGCGGACTTCCCCCCTACACGATCCCGAGTTCCAGCGCCTTCAGTACCGCCCGGGTGCGGTCGCGTACGCCGAGTTTGGAGAGAATGTTGGAAACGTGGTTCTTGACCGTGCCTTCCGCGACCTTCAGCGAATTGGCGATCTCCTTGTTGCTGTAGCCGCCGGACATCAGCCGCAGGATTTCGGTCTCGCGTTCGGTCAACGGGTCGGGCTGGCCAAGGCTCGAGAACTGGTTGTGGATGCGGCCGATCCCGGCCAGCAAGCGTTGGGTTACCACGGGCGCGATCAGCGAGCCGCCGCCCGCCACGGTCTTCACCGCATCGACCAGTTGCTCCAGCGAAACATCCTTCAGGAGATACCCACGCGCTCCGGCCTTGAGGCCAGCCAACACCAGTTGGTCGTCGTCAAACGTCGTCAGGATGATCGTCGGCGGAACCCTGCCCAGCGCCGCGAACGCATTGAGCACATCGAGCCCGCTCTTGCCAGGCATGCGCATGTCCAGCAAAACCACGTCCGGCTTCGCCTTCGGAATCGCCTCGATCGCCGCGGCGCCATCGTTGCACTCGGCCACCACCTGGATTTCCGGCGACAGCTCCAGCAACGAACGGATGCCCTGCCGGACCAGCGTCTGGTCGTCCACGAGACAAACGGAAATCATGCAGTCCCTCCCCGAAAAACCCGGCCTGTTCCGGTCATGCGAGCGATGCGCGGATGCACCCTCGCGAGCGGAACCGTCACCTGCGCCGCACCCGCTGCGGGGTTGCACCCGCGCGCATCGACGCGGGAAGTGGAGTGTACACGTGCGTGCACGACCGTTCCGCCGACCGCGACGCGCCAGCAACCCCGTCCCCGCCCGGTAACCTTCCGCCATCGCGGGGGTTCCGCTGCACCGAACTCACGCCGCCCCCTCGACCGGCAGCGAGGCTTCCAAGGCAAAACCTTGATTGCGCTGGGTATGGATCGCCAGTTGTCCGCCGACCTCCGCCAGCCGCTCGCGCATTCCGGTCAAGCCGTTGCCGGGCCTCACTTCGAGTGCGCCGCAACCATCGTCGTGTGCCATCAGCACCAGTTGGCCGCCGGGGCGTTCCTCGAAGCGCAACCACAGGTTGCGCGCGCGCGCATGCCGCACGGCATTGGTGATGATTTCCTGGGTACAGCGCAACAGGATCTGGGCGCGCCGCGAGTCGGGTACCGCAAAGCGTTGGGGCAATTCGAGGTGCACCTCGAGCCCGGGCACGCCCTCGGTGAGGTCGCGCAACGCGGTGGTCAGTTCGATGCCTTCGTCATCGCGCAATTCGCTGACGACCTCGCGCACATCCGCGAGCAGTTGCCGGGCGGTCGTGCGCGCGCGCGCGACATGCTCGGACGCCGCCTGGTTCTCGACCAGGTGTCCGGCGACCTCAAGGTTCAGGCTGAGCGCGGTCAGATGATGGCCGACCAGGTCATGCAGCTCGCGCGCGATCCGCATGCGCTCGGAAACCCGGCTGGATTCGGCGAGCAGCGCACGGGTCGCGCGCAATTCCGAATTGAGTCGCCGCTGCTCCTCGCGCGCGTCCGCTTGCTGGAGCGCGACCTCGGATGCAACGAACGCAAGCATCGAATAGCCAAGGTACAAGCACGCCTGCAGCACCGCCTTTCCCAGCGAAAAGTTGGGCAGAAACGTCATGAATACGGGAATGCACGCGACGTTCTGCAACACCAGCCAGGCAATCGCGCCCGGGGACGGGAGCAGCCACGGCAGCACCATGCCCACCACCACCAGCAACATCACGCCGAGTCCGCTCGCGCTGAAAGCCATGATCATCAACGCGGCGCACGTCAGCACGATCAGGCCGAGCAGCTTGACGCCCCAGTAGCGCCGCGATCCGAGGTCACGGGTCAGCAACCAATACACCACCCCGAACACGACATAGCTGACCGCCCACAGCAGCAGGTCGGTGTGGTTTTGTGCATGCAGCGCGCGCGCCACGTGCGCGGCGTTGGGCGAGTCGGACAGGCTGTTCAACATCCAGTCGCGCTGGATCAGCGGCACGCCCACGCAGGCGTAGGTGACCAGGCCCGCGTAGCGCAGCAGCGAAATCGGACTCAAGGCAGGGTGTCGCATGCGCCGATCTTACCCCAGGCTTGCCCCCGGGGCCGGCCACGCCCCGCCGCCCGGACGCGTGCCGGAAGTCATGCGATAATGCCCGGCCATCAGGCCGCGACAACCGCCGGCCCGCACCTGGAAAACCGTACACGATGACGTCCTCTCCCCATCTGACCCTCCGCGACATACGCAGGAGCGATCTCGCCGCCATCATGGGTCTCAACAACACCGCCGGCGCATCCATCCTGCCGATGGATGCGGTGCAGGTCGACCATTTCTACCGCCACGCCGATTATTTCCGGGTGGCCGAGGTGGACGGCCATCTGGCCGGATTCCTGGTGGCGTTGCACGGCTGCAGCGAACACGTCAGCTCCAACTTCCAGTGGTTCCGCAAGCATTGCGAGCAGTTCGTGTACATCGACCGGGTGGTCGTCGGCGACCTGCACCGCGGCCACGGCCTGGGACGGCTGTTCTACAGCGATGTACAGAGTTACGCCGAAGTGCGCTCGCCGAACCTCGCCTGCGAGGTGTTCCTGGAACCGCGCGACGATGTGTCGGTATTGTTCCATGGGGTGTTCGGCTTCCACGAAGCCGGCCAGCAGGTCATGCCCGAATCCGACCGTCGCGTCAGCCTGCTGCTGAAGACACTGGAGTGCTACCCGTTCGTGCGCGCACGCTACCCGGATGGCCTGCCTGCGTTGCCGTGGCTGGCGCAGCGCAAGCTCGCTGCGGATGCCCAGCCGCCATTGCGCGCCGCGGGGCAGGCGTGAGCGATCTCGCGGGGGAACCCCACGCGAACGTGCTGGAAGCCGCCGAGCTGCGCTTCGGCCAGGTCGGCATCGCCAGCGTGCGCGTGCGCAGTGAAGACCCCGCCGCACTGCAGGCGGCGCTGGAAGCCCGCGTCGCTGAGGCTCCGCAGTTGTTCGCGCGGGCACCCGTGGTGGTCGACCTGTCCTTCCTCTCGCCTCAGCCCGGCGACGCCGACGTGAGCGCGCTGCTGGAGGCGGTGCGCGCGGCGGGGATGCTGCCGGTCGGACTCGCCTGGGGCGACGACGCGACCGAGGAGCTTTCACGTCGGCTCGGGCTGCCGCTGATCGCGAAATTCCGCGCCGCCTACGAACGCATCGCGCAACCCGAAGCCGCCGCGAACCCCGAACCGAGCCCACCCGACGCGATCGACTCACAACCGGCGCCTGCGTCGGGCGCGGAACCGCGCGCCGCGTTGCAACACCACCAGTCGATCCGGACCGGCCAGCAGGTCTACGCGCGCGGGACGGACCTCGTGGTAGTCGGGACGGTCGCGAACGGCGCCGAGGTGCTGGCCGACGGCAATATCCACGTGTATGGCGGCCTGCGGGGACGCGCGTTCGCCGGTGCGCTCGGCGACAAGACCTCCCGTATCTTCTGCGGCGAGTTCCGCGCCGAGATCGTCTCGATCGCCGGCCACTACCGCGTGTTCGAGGAACTGCCGGGAGAATTCGCCGGCCGCGCGGTGCAGATCTGGCTCGACCAGGACAAACTCCAGATCGCGGCGCTGTAACATCGCACGTCGCCCAACGCCTGCCCGTCGGCGCGCACCCACCTCCCTACCCTTTTGCAAACCAAGCTCGGAGCATCCCCTTGACCGAAACCATCGTCATCACTTCCGGCAAGGGCGGCGTCGGCAAGACCACCACGTCCGCCTCGCTCGCCACCGGCCTCGCCCGGCACGGCCACAAGGTCGCGGTCATCGACTTCGACGTCGGCCTGCGCAACCTTGATCTGATCATGGGCTGCGAGCGGCGCGTGGTCTATGACTTCGTCAACGTGATCCAGGACGAGGCCGGCCTGAAGCAGGCGCTGATCCGCGACAAGCGCCACGACACCCTGTACGTGCTGGCGGCGTCGCAGACCCGCGACAAGGACGCGCTGACCCAGGACGGCGTCGGCCGCGTGCTGGACGAACTCACCGCGGACGGCTTCGACTACATCGTGTGCGACTCACCCGCCGGCATCGAGAAGGGCGCGCATCTCGCGATGTACTTCGCTGACCGCGCTGTCGTCGTGGTGAACCCGGAAGTCTCGAGCGTGCGCGATTCGGATCGCATCCTGGGATTGTTGTCCTCCAAGACCCGGCGCGCCGAAAAGGGCGAAGGCGCGGGCCCGCAGCACCTGCTGCTGACGCGCTACAACCCGGTGCGCGTCGAGGCCGGCGAAATGATGAGCGTCGCCGACGTCGAGGAAATCCTCGGCATTCCGGTGCTGGGCGTGATCCCGGAATCGGAAAACGTGCTGGCGGCGTCGAACTCCGGCGTGCCGGTGATCCACGATGCCGGCTCGATCGCCGGACAGGCCTATGCCGACGCGGTCGCGCGCCTGCTTGGCGAAGACCTGCCGATGCGGTTCGTCGAAGCGCCGAAGAAGGGCTTCTTCAAGCGCATGTTCGGAACCTGAGGAGGATGCGATGAGCCTGCTCGATTTTCTGCGCCCGCGCCCGAAGAACACCGCGAACATCGCGCGCGAACGGCTGCGCATCATCGTCGCACAGGAACGCGTGACCCGCGGCGGCCCCGATTACCTGCCGCTGCTACGCAACGAGTTGCTGGAAGTGATCCGCAAATACGTGCACGTCGACCCCGACTCGGTACAGGTCAACCTCGAACGCGGCAGCGAAGGCGAAGTGCTGGAACTGTCGGTGACGCTGCCGGAAGCCGGCGCGGCGACCGGTACCGGAGGGTGATATTCGGGAATCGGGACTGGGGGCTGAAGCAAAAGCTTTGACCACGGATGAACACGGAAGAACACGGATTTCCACGGATGGAGCCTTATCCGTGTGCATCCGTGCAAATCCGTGGTAAAGATTCTCTTGAACCGGTGCGTGTGAAGAATTCCATGATGGCTGAGCCATCCGGGTCCGCCAACGTGTTGCGCATCGGCGAAATCGGTTTCGAAATGCCGGCGGCGCTGCTCGCGCAGCACGGCCTGGAACTCGTGCGCATCGCCGACGACGCGCCAATTCCCGGCAGCTACTGGGGCGAACCCGAGGCCGGCGTGATTGCGTCACGCGTGTACGCCCGCGCCGACACGCCCGTCCACTCGCTGCTGCACGAAGCCTGCCACCTGCTGGTCGCGGACCCCGCGCGGCGCGCATCCATCCACACCGACGCCTCCGACTCGCTCGAAGAAGAAGACGCGACCTGCTATCTGCAGATCCCGCTGGCCGACGCCCTGCCCGGCTTCGGCCGCGAACGTGCGTTCGCCGACATGGACGCGTGGGGCTACTCGTTCCGGCTGGGTTCCACGCGCGCATGGTTCGAACACGACGCAGAAGATGCGCGCGGATTTCTCGTTGCACGCAACCTGCTGAACGGCTGAGCGCCAGCACAAGGAGCCCACCACGGATTTGCACAGATGCACACGGATCAGAAGCGCTCATCCGTGGAAATCCGTGGTCAAAATGCTTTTCCCCGCCATGCACGGCGGCCGCTATCATTCGGGCGACAGCGATGGGAGATGGCATGCCTCCCCGAACCGCCGGATGGTCCGGCTGATGATGCCTGCACGACCGGGTTACCGGCGCGCCGGCATCGCCCAACGACGAGCGGCAAGCGCGCACGGGTCCCGACCACCTGACGGGAGTCGCGAACCCCATGCTCATCTATGCCCTGCTCGCCACCGGTTGCGGTGCATTCCTCGGCGCGTGCCTGCGCTATCTGTTCGGCGTCTGGTTCAATCCGATCTTCCCGACCGTGCCGCTCGGCACGCTGGCGGCGAACCTGCTGGGCGGCCTGCTGATGGGCCTGATCCTCGGCGCATTCGCGCAGTTCCAGTCGTTGTCACCGGAGACGCGGGTGTTCGTCACCACCGGCTTTCTCGGCGGCCTCACCACGTTCTCGACTTTTTCCGGCGAGGCTGTCACGCTGCTGCTGCGCCATCAATACGGCTGGACGGCCGCGCTCATTGGCCTGCACGTGGCCGGCACGCTCGGCATGACACTCTTGGGTTTCGCGCTGATGCAGGGCCTTTTGAGGCACTTCGCATGAACGATCGTGCTGCCACGACAGGTGTGTACCTGCGCTTCTTCGTGCACGAAAATCGCCGTTACAGGGGCGCGCTGCTGTACGACTGGCTGCTGGCAGAAGCGAAGAAACTCGGGCTGCCGGGCGGCACCGCGTTTCGCTCCATTGCGGGCTTCGGCCGCCACGGCGTCACCCACGAGGCGCATTTCCTGGAGCTCGCCGGCCAGGAAACCGTGCGCGTCGATTTCGTGGTGACGCGCGAACTCGCCGACCGGATGCTCGACCATGTGCGCGCAGAAAACCTTCAACTGTTCTACGCGACCCTGCCGGCCGAGTTCGGCACATTGGGTGACGGCTAGTTCGTGCGATCATCCCTGATCGCCGGATATCCGGATCAATAACGTAATTTCCGACCGCTTCGACCTGCGAACACCAGAACGGCCTTCTTTGGCCTGACTTTGAACAGTCGTGCGATCATCTCTGATCGCTGAATAGCCGGATCGATAACGCAATTTCGGATCGCCTCGCCCTGCAAAGACCAGAACGGCCTTCCTTGGCCTGACTTTCAACAACATCGGCTTCGAATGAGCGCGCGCAACATGACCGAGTCTCCACGAGGCGCACCTCGTGCGGCCGCCAAACGCGCACTCGCGTTCGTCGTGCTGCTCGGCATCGTCAGCCTGTTCGCCGACATGACCTACGAGGGCTCGCGCTCGATCTGGGGCCCGTTCCTCGGCACGTTGGGCGCGACCGGCGCAATCATCGGGCTGGTAGCGGGTGGCGGCGAGTTGCTGGGTTACGTGCTGCGCCTGTTCACCGGCGCATTGGCCGACCGGACCGGGCGATATTGGACCATCACCATCCTCGGCTACGCGATCAATCTGCTGGCGGTGCCGGCGCTGGCGCTGGCCGGCAACTGGCCGGTCGCGGCCGGATTGGTCATCCTCGAACGCTCAGGCAAGGCGTTGCGAACGCCCGCGCGCGACGCGATGCTTTCCTACGCGGCGAAGGACATGGGCGGCGCGGGCTGGGCCTTCGGCCTCCACGAGGCGCTGGACTCGATCGGCGCGGTGCTCGGCCCGCTGATCGCTGCGCTGGTGCTGTTCCTGCACGGCGGTTACCGGCACGCTTTCGCGTGGCTGCTGCTGCCCGCATTGGCCGCGCTCGCGACGCTGGCCATCGCGCGCATGCGGTTTCCGCAACCGCAGGAACTCGACCCGCATCCGATCCCCGAAGTTTCCGACGCGCGCGCGCTGTGGGAGCTGAAGGTCTTCCTCGCGGCGACCGCGCTGATCGCGGCGGGATATTCCGATTTCGCGCTGATCGCGTTTCATCTCGCGAAAGACCATGTCGTGCCGAGCGACGTCGTGCCGGTGCTCTACGCGATCGCCAGCCTCGCCGGCGGGCTGACTGCGCTGACCCTCGGGAAGTTGTTCGACCGCCAAGGCTTGTCGGTGCTGCTGTGGGCGACCGTGCTCCCGGCGTTGTACGCGCCGTTGGTCTTCCTCGGCGGCCCGTGGGCCGCACTCGCGGGAATGGTCCTGTGGGGCATCGGATTCGGCGCGCACGACTCGCTGTTCCGGGCCGCGGTGGCGCAACGCATTCCACGCGAGAAGCGCGCCACGGCGATGGGCGTGTTCAACGCGATTTACGGCACTGCGTGGTTCCTCGGCAGCATCCTGCTCGGCGTGTTGTACGATTGGAACCCGCTCTACACGGTCATCGCCGCGCTGGTCCTGCAGTTGGCGGCGTGTCCGTTGCTATGGAAGTTACGGCCACCACACAGGATCACGCGATGAACGACTTGTCGACGCCCACCGGCCCCGAGCCCACCCCTTCGCTGACCCGCCACGACCAGGTGCTGCGCGAAAAGGCGCAGAAACTTTTGGATCACGCCGACGTGCGGATCGACGGCGATCGTCCCTGGGACCTCACCGTGCATGACGAACGTGTGTACGCGCGGGCGTTCGCGCACGGATCGCTGGGTCTCGGTGAGGCGTACATGGACGGCTGGTGGGACACGCCATCGCTCGATCAATTTTTCCACCACGTGCTCGGCGCGCGCCTCGACGAACACCTGAAGAATTTCGACGCACTGCGCGCGCATTTGCGCGCGCGCTTCATCAACATGCAGCGCGGACGCAAGGCTTTCAAGGTGGGCCAGGTGCACTACGACACCGGCAACGATCTGTTCGCCGCGATGCTCGGCAAATACAAGATGTACTCGTGCGCCTGTTGGGAACACGCCGACAACCTCGACGACGCGCAGGCGGCCAAGCTCGACATGGTCTGTCGCCGGCTCGGGCTCAAGCCGGGCCAGAGGGTCCTCGACATCGGCTGCGGCTGGGGCGAGGCGCTGAAATTCGCGGCCGAGCACTACGGCGTCAGCGGGGTCGGCGTGACGGTATCGGGTGAGCAGGCGAAGTACGCAAACGAACTGTGCAAGGGCCTGCCCATCGAGATTCGCGTGCAGGACTACCGCGAGCTGCATGACACCTTCGACGCGGTGTACTCGATCGGCATGTTCGAACACGTCGGCGGCAAGAATTACCGCAGCTACTTCGAAGTGGTGCGCAGGTGCCTGAAAGCCGATGGCCTGTTGTTGCTGTACTGCATCGGCAGCAACGCAACCCCGTCGCAAACCGACCCGTGGATCGAGAAATACATCTTCCCCAATTCGATGGTGCCGGCCGCCAGCCAGGTGACGAAGGCCCTCGAAAACCTGTTCGTCGTGGAAGAGTGGCGCAACTTCGGGACCGACTACGACAAGACCCTGATGGCGTGGATCGCCAACTTCGATGCAGCGTGGCCGGAACTGTCCGCCGCCAACCCGCGCTACGACGAACGTTTCCGCCGGATGTGGCGCTATTATCTTTCCGGCTCCGCCGCCACCTTCCGCGCCCGGCGGGACCAGTTGTGGGAGATCACCTTGAGTCCGAACGGCGTGCCGGGCGGTTATCGCGTGCCGCGCTGACAGGGGTGCCGGACACCACATCATTGCACGACGCTCCCCGATCGGTATTCCCAAGCCGTCGGAGAGCGCCGTGCACTGCCAAACGTGAGATCCCATGTGCCTTGAAGCACCGCCCCGCCGCGGCTACCGCGGAGCAGGCGCCACGGCAGAGCCTATCGCCAGGACGGATCGTTCGATTACCTTGCCAATGCGGTCACTCATCGCAGCATTTTCGAACGACACGACAGCAAGCCGGGCCGCCAGGCCCAACTGAAATTCGCGGAGCCAATTGGGGTGAGGATCCGGCTCGGGAACGGGATACAACCACGGCGGCCATTTGATTGGCCGGGGCGGCCGCGGGCACAACTCTTCAAGATCAGCTTCGAAACGCTTCCAATCGAGCCCGAACCGATCCGCCAGCCACATTGTGCGAACGAGTTCGACAGCGACGATCGCACCCAATTCAAGGGGCGGGAGCGGCTGAGGATTCAGTGCTGCAAGGGAGTACGTTTTGCTTGCCCAAGGTTGGGGCGTAGGGCCGCGATTGGATAACGCGGCGTCATGGGCAGTCTGGAAATGCTGCCCGATGGCGGTGAGCAGCCATAAGTCGCGGGATTGGGTCGGTTTCATGGATCGTCCTCTTTTGCCGGTTGCGGGATGGCCGAAACACGAGTGCTGGGGCTGTTTGCACCCAATCGGCCTCGAGCGATAGCCCTCGCTACATGATTCGGCAACGCCGCAACGCGATTACAGAGACGAACGAACGGTCAGAACTTCTGCCGGTAACTCGTCCACCAGAACCTACCCGGCAGGTCGTATTCCGAGAAGAACGAGTTGATGGAGCTGTAGGACACTGGCGGATCGCGGTCGAACGCATTGCGAACGCCCAGCGTCACGCGCGCGTTCCATGGCGCCTCCCAGCCTGTGGCGAGGTCGAAATACGTGACGCTGGCGACGCGGTTTTCCGGAAACGGGAAGCCGAGGTACGTGTTGTCCGGATCGGAGCACAGGTTGCGCAATGAAGGATCGCCAACCCGTGCGGCCACGCTGGTGACCGTGCCGCACCATTCCTTGACGGGCGAGAAATACCGTGCGGTGACCGACGCGCTCCATGGGCCGCGCTGCCACGCCAGCGTCGCCACCGAACGTGTCCGCCAAACCACCCCATTCCCAAGCGGCGAATAGGCGGTGCCCGCAACGTTGCCATTCGACTGCGACCCATCGGGAAGTTCGGTGCCGAGCGCGGGCTTGCCGATGTCGCCCCAGTAGTCCACGTAGGCGACGTCCCAACGCAGGTTGAAGCTGCCGGCACGGGTGTCACGGCGCCAGTTCACTCCCAAGTCCCAACCTTCGGTCTCCAACCCACCCGGAAAGTTCTGTTGCGGCGCGACGATGCCGATGAGGGTGCCGTCCGGATTACGGATCACGTTGCTGCAGGCGGCGGTGTCGCCGCGCACGTAGCAGGCATCGACCATTTCCTGCGGGTCAGGCTGGCCGATCGCATCACGCACCTTGATCCGGTACCAGTCGAGGCTGGCGCTGAAATCCGGCAGTGCTGACGGGCTCCACACGAGGCCAGCAGTCAGCGAACGCGAAGTTTCCGGGCGCAGCTTGCGGTTGCCGTGGAGTGTCGCCGTGACCTCGAACGGATCCTCGACATCGGCCGGCACGCCCTGCGCGCGGCAGTGCGCGAGCGTGGACTGATCCGGCTCCTCTTCGAGCGCGCAGGGATCGTAATAGCCGCCGACCGAGGTGGACGTCTCGACACCGCCGAACGCGTCGAACAGACTGGGCGCGCGGAAGCCTTCGGAGTAGTTCGAGCGCACCAGCAGGTCGTCGATGGGCTTCCAACGCAATCCAAGCTGCGAGTTGGTGGTGCTGCCGAACAGCGAGTAGTCCGACCAGCGCGTGGCGACATCCAGCCCGAGTTCGCGCACGCCGGGGCGATCCCTCAGCAGCGGCACGTCGAATTCCAGATAGGCCTCGGTGACCGAATACGCACCCTGCGTTGGCGCACGCGAAGTCCCGTTGCCGTTCTCGCGACCACTCGTGATCATCGGGTCGGGAAGGTCGTAGCCCGAGTCGTGCCGGTATTCGACGCCCGCCGCGAACTGCATCGCGCCAGCCGGCAGCTCGGCGAGCGGCCCGGTGACGTGCGCGACGGCATCGTCGTTCACCGCGCGCTTGCGGTTGCGCTCGACGACCGTGATGTAATCCAGCATGGCTGGCGTCATGCCGCCCGGCCCGCCGAACACGTCCAATGGTACGCAGCCCGCGATGATGTCGTCCGGTGTGCCGCAGCGCGGTGTGCCGGAGGCGTCCACGAACGAAGGCCCTACCGCCAGCGCCAGCTTCTCGTTGTCCGCATACGGATACGTGGATTCTGCAAGGCTGGCGCGCACGCGGCTCAGGTCGGCGCCCCAGGTCCAGTCGCGACCCTTGATGGTGAATGCACCCTCCACGCCGAAATGCACGCGTGCGGTATCGACGGTCTGCTCGAAGCGCCGGTCGCCCGCACCGACGAGACGTATGCGCACCGAATCAACCACCACGCCGAATGGGTTGTAGAGATTGTCTTCGGCAACGCCGAATTCTTGCATCCCAACGTACTGGTAATCGGAAAAACTGATCGCCGCCGGTGCCAGTTGCTGGGCCGAGCGGCGCTGGTTGAATAGCACGTCCGCCGAAAAAGCTAGGTCTGGAGTGGCAGCGAAACGCGCCTGCGCAAACACCGCGCGGCGTTCCTGCGGGGTCTGCAGATAGTTGAATTGCGCGTAGTTGTAGGAACGGTCGCGGCCGTTGTTGAACAGGCGGAAATCGTCGCTTGAAGTGCCGGGCGTGCCGGGAATCAACACCAACTGGTCGTACGTGTCCGAAGGCTCGAACCAGCCGTACGGCGTGGTGAGCGACCCGGATGCCGACAGCGGCAGGCCGTACGTCGGTACCGCCGAGATCGTACGTGAGCTGGCGAGGACCGGATCATCCTTGCCGTACTCGGCGCCAGCCGCCACGTTCCATTTGCCGGCGCTGTGTCCCCAAGTGAAATCGAACTCGCGGCGCAGGCCGTCGCCATGCTGGTTCTCGCCGATGTACGCGCCGAGCTCCGCGCCCTGGTAGTTGCGACGCGTGATGATGTTGACCACGCCTGCGATCGCGTCGGAGCCGTAGATCGCCGACGCACCATCGCGCAACACCTCGACCCGCTCGACCATCGGCAGCGGGATCGCGGTGAGATCCACCGAGCCGTCCAGCGCGGTCGCCCAGCGCCGCCCGTTGACCAGCACCAGCGTGCGGTTGGCGCCGAGGCTGCGCAGGTTCACCGTCAACTCACCGGTACCGCCGTTGTTGACGTTGCGATTCAGGATCGGACCATCGGCAACGATCAGCGACTGCAGGATGTCGGCAACGCCGGTGAGTCCGGTACGCTCGAGGTCGGTCCGGGTCAGCACGGTGACCGGGTGCTCGGTCTCGACGTCCGCCGCGCGGATGTGGGTTCCGGTGACGACGATGGTTTCAAGTGTCGTCCGGGTTTCGCCGTTGGTCGCGATGTCCTGCGCTGCCGATGGCGCCCGCGCCGCCTTGTCGACGGAGGCATCCAACGCAAACGCGACCGGCGAGCCGCACAGCATCGCGGAAGAGATCAAGGCACCGAGCGTGGTTTTGCGCACCGTGGCGGGCTCCCTAGCGTGATCGATTCGCAGCCGGCTTGCCCGCACCCGCGGGATCCGACTGCAGCGTGATCGCCAGCACCACCGGGGCTGCGTCCGGGTCGTCCTCGGCCGCCCGCAGCGTCAACGCCGTGACGGGCTGTCCGGGACGGGGGTTGGCCATCCGGAACGCCAGCGCGTACGACCGGCCGCGCTCGCCCGGTCCCTCATAAATACGCGAATCGAATCCGTACGTCGCAAACCGAACCGATTCGTCGCTGCCTGGTTCGCGCCAGTAGTCGAGTGCGTCGTCGGCGATGCCAAGCGGCAAATCGACATGACGGCCATCTGCATAATGCAGCGCGATCACCGCGATGGTGTCGGTCCGCGTGCGGTTGCCGGGCACCACCAGCACGTTCAGCGCGTTGAAGCGCCGACCGCCGTGTGCCGCGTCAACCCCGATGTGCACCCGCCGGCCGCGCTCCAGCCCGACTCCGCCGCGCACGTCGTAGTCGACGTTCTGGAATCGCTGCATGCCGGCCGGCAACCAGCCAAAATCACCGTGCGCGGGCGGCGTGGCCGCCGGGTCGCCGAGCCCGAAGGTGTACCAAGGCGTCAGGTCGATCGCCGCAGCCGGCGTCGCTGGGTCGCGCACCGGGATCGCGCGGGCATCTGGCCTGCCTGCGCGCACATCGACCGCAAAGTTGGGTGGCACACCGGGATCGTCGGCGCGCAATCGCGCCCGCTGCGCCGCGTCCGGATCGCGTGTCGGTTCGGCGCCGAGTGACGAATCCATCCCGGTGACGTCGCGCAGCCCAAGGCCGCGCGCGATCGCCGCGACCGAGCGCGCATCGGACGTGAGGTCCCAGACAACCTGGCGGTTGCGCATGCTGCGCGCGAGCAGGCGATTGCCGTCCGGACTGAAAGCAAGCCGCCGGACCTGGTCGGGCCGCGGCAGCGCGACATGCAGCGTGGTGACGCGGGTTCCGACGCGCAGGTCGAACAGCGCCACGCCGTCGCGCCGCACGCGCGCCAGCCAGCGGCCATCGGGACTCACAGCCGTGGGCAACCCGACCGTGTCATCGCCCACGTCCGGCAGTTCGCGGCTGCGGCCATCCGGCGCCACGACCCGGGTCAATGGCGTGTAATCCGAAGTAACCACCGTGCCTTGGCCATCCGGCAACGGCAACACTTCGAGCGAAGGGCTCATGCTGGACAACGGGCTGATGGCAGGCTCGCCGTCGCGCGGGTAGCGACGCAACTGGTGGTGCCAATCACTACCGTCGTTCCTGGTCTGGATCAGCACCACGCCGCCGGCCGGGTCGGGGACGACCGAAGCCAGGAACCCATGGTGGGAGTTCGGATCCCGCCCGCGCGGCCGGAAATCGGCAAGCGGACCGGGCACGGGCGCAAGTGTCGTGCCATCGCGCAGGCTGAGCTCGCGGGGATTCCACACCAGCAGCCGCGAACCATCGGATGTGAAGACCAGCGTTTCATTGGTCGGGCCCGGCAACGCCACCGGGCCAGCGATCCGCCGGCCATCGGCAACGCTATGGATCACGACCATTTCGCTGGTGACGCGGTCGACCGATGGATCGTTGGCCAACCACCCGATGGCGACGCGTCCGCCGTCGGGGCTGAGGTCGATTACCGCGGGCGTATTGGCGAGTTCGACGGGCTCGAACTTCGGCTTGCCGCTGATTGCAGCGAGCGCGTGCAGCGTACGATCGGCAATTACCACGAGGGTGGCGCCATCCGGCGTCAGTTCGGCAAAACCCGGCGGTTGTGCGAAACGGATTGACTTGCCGAGCGGGCGCCCGCTTATCGCATCCACGACCCGCACTTCGTTCCCTTCCACCTCGACGAGTCGCTGCCCGTCGAAACGCAGGGTGCCGGGCTGCAGCGGCGCACCCTGGCCGGGTCGCAGCGCCGGCGCGCGCAGGCGTTCCAGGCGCAGGCGCTGGTCGGCGACGCTGGCCAGCAATCCCGCGCCCGGATTCCATGCGACCGCCTCGACGCCCCAGCTTTCGCGAGGGTCGATTGCCGCGGTGATCCGGCGGGCTGCGCTGATGTCACCTTCGAGGGTTGTCGGGGCCACCTGCCAGATGGAGGTGTTGGCGGTTTCGTCCGAGACCAGCACGAGATTTCGCGCGCGGTCCAGTTCCACGCGTTCGGCGAGCGGTCGGTCATCCAGCGAGGCGCTGCCGCTGAAGGGGGGTACCAGCAGCCGGCCCTCCGGCCACGACCACAGATAGACACCTCCTTCCTTGGCCGCCAGCGCCAACCAACCACCATCCGCGCTGAAGGTGAGCCAACGCGCGCCATGGGCGGGGCGTGGTTGCAGGGTGTGCGTCGCGAGGGTTGCGCTGTCCACGACTACCACGTGCCCCTCGAAATCACCGAGCGCGATCCAGCGCGAGTCAGGGCTGATCGCCCACGCGGCGATGCGCCCGAACTCCGGCAACGGCACGCGGGTCGGCCGCATGCTCCGGCCATCCACCAGCGTGACCGCGCCCAGCGGTCCGGCAAGCGCGAAAAAATGTCCATCCGGAGCGATCAGTCGCGCATTGTCGGCATCCGTGTACGGCAATTGCGCGAGCGGTCCGAGCGGGCGCCATGAATCGGTCGCCCAGAACTGCGCACGGCGGTCCTTTGCGGTCAGGACTGCGTAGCGCCCGTCAGCGCTGTAGCTCGCCGTCGCCAAATTGGCGAAGCCCGCAGGCGGGTCCAGCCAGACCCCGCGCGCGACGTCCAGCCGCAGGCTGCCGCCGCCGGCCGGCCGCGGCGACTTCGCCGATATCTCCTCGATCGAGCCGATGAGCGTTCGACCGCCGTCGGTGAAGTGCACCCGGCTCAACACCTGGTGCTCGCGGTTCGGCGTGCGCACGGTCTCGCTGCCGCGCGCGACATCGAAAATGCGCACCCCGGTCTCCTCGCCACTTACCGCGACCCGCTTTCCCTCCGGATCGAACGCGAGTGCCACCGCGCGTGGCTGCACACGGATCGCATCGATGAGCACCGCGTTCGCATTGCGGATGATTCCGAGGCGGCGGCGTTCCCCGGCGGCGCGCACATCGTCGCCCTGCGCTTCCATCTCGGCGAGGTTGGCCAGCAGCAGCGGCGCCGCTTCCCAGTCGTTGCGCGTCTCGGTTGCGGCGAGCGCAGCGGCGCGGCGCGAATCCCACAACCGTTGACTCGCGGTAGCCGCGTTCGCCTGCGCGGTCTCGGCGTTCGCGTCGGCGCGCCGCCACTGCTGGGTGGTGGCGGCCAGGCCGATCACCAGCAAGCCGAACGCGAGCAACGCAGTCGCCGCCAGTTTCGGTTCGCGCCGTCCCCAGCGCGCGCCGCGCTGCAAAACATTCAACGGCCGCGCCTGCACCGGGCGGCCTTCGACGAAACGCCCGAGATCGTCCGCGAGCGCACGTGCCGACCGATAGCGCTCGCCCGGATCGCGACTGAGGCAACGCAGGGCAATTGCCTGAAGATCGAGTGGCACCGAGGGCCGCCACCGCCGCGGAGCCCGCACCCGGCCCTCCAGCACCAACTGCAACGTCGCCTGCGCCGTGTCGGCGCGAAACGGCGGCTCGCCGGCAAGCAACTCGTAGAGGATCGCGCCAAGACTCCAGATGTCGGTCGCAGCGGTGAGCTTGTGCGCACGCACCTGCGCCTGCTCTGGCGCCATGTAGGACGGCGTGCCGGAGACCTCGTCGTTGTCGATCGCCAGCGTGCTGTCCAGGCGCCGGGCCAGGCCGAAGTCGGCCACGTGTGCCGTTCCGTCCCGGTCGATCAGGACATTGCCGGGTTTGAGGTCCAGATGCAGCACACCGAGGCTGTGCGCGTAGGCCACCGCCTCGGCTACCGTGCGCATCAGTGCCGCGGCTGCCTTCGGTGCGACGTGTTCGCCGCGCTTCAACGCCGCGGACAGGCTCTCGCCTTCCACGAGTTGCATGCTGAAGTAATACAGGCCGTCGCGGTTCCCGACCTCGTGCACCCCGACGATGTTGGGATGCTGCATGCGCGCGGCGTTCTGCGCCTCGCGTTCGAAGCGCGCGATGAACTCGCGCGACGCCCACGGACCCGCCGACAGCAGCTTCACCGCAACCTCGCGGTCCAGCGATTGCTGGCGGGCGCGATAGACCACGCCCATGCCGCCCTCGCCGATCCGTTCCAGCAATTCGTAATCGCCGAACTGGCGTTGCTCAGGGTCGGTGAGGTCCAGTTCCAGTGTTTCGGCACGCAACAGCGCGAGATGGCGGCCTTGGGTCAAGCCGCCGGCGTCGGTCAGGCTGCCGAAGGCCAGTTCGGCCAGTCCGCGATCGTGCCGCAACGAAGGCTCGTCACGTGGCGGGGCCATGGAGCTCTCGGGCGGGCGCGCGGTCGCGGTCACGCCCGCGGCTCCCGGTCCAACGCGGCAAACAGCGCCCGCTGTTCGGCCGCCAGTTCCTCGGGCGAGGAAACGGTATCGGCCAGCTCCTCGCGCACCAGTTCGCGAAAGCGCTGGCGCAGCCGCTTCAACGCCATCACCAGCGTCAGGGGGCGGACTCCCAGCTTGCGCCCCAACTCCTCGTACTGGCCCGGCAACGGATCGCGGGCGAGGAACGGCTCCAGCGACTCGCACATGTCCAGATGCCCGGTTTGCCGTGCTTCCGCGCGCAGGCGTTTCAAGGTGCGCGAAATCACCTCCAGCGCGAAACTGCGCTGGTAGGCCTGCTCGGGCGACGCGCCCGCCGAGTGTTCGCTGCGGTTGCGCGATTCCAGTTCCGCCAGCGCCGGCGCATCGAGGACATTGCCACCCTCCGCAAGCTCGCGCCACTCACCGCCGAGAAAACTGTTCAAGCGAACCAGCAGCCAGTGCCGGAACCGGGTCGGCGGAGAAAAGCCCTCGCGCAGATCCGCCGCGACCTGTTGCAAGAACGCCTGCGTGATGTCCTGGGCAATTTCCTGCGCATGGCCGCACCGGCGCACGTAGGCGTACACCGGATACCAGTAGCGTACCGCGAGTTCGGTGAGCGCCGCACGAGCGTCCGCCGCGCGCGCGTTCTGCAGCTCGCGCACCATCGACCAGCGGGTGCGCGTGAAATCGCCACTGCCCTGCTCAGTGATCGGGTTCATGTCATCGCATCCGTCGCCTCATGCAACCCTGTTCGGAAACGGTGAGCTCCGATTACAGCCCGGACAGCACTGCAGCGCTCAGGGTGCAGATCCAAGCGCATCCCGCAATGCCCGCAGTTCTTCCTCGAGCGCCGTCGGCCCGATGGTGGTCTCGGCAAGTTCCGCCTGCACCAGTTCGCGCAGGCGACGGCGCAACCGGTGCACCGCCACTGCCAGCGTGTTGCGACGCAGGTTCAGGTGCTGCGCGACCCGCGCGTAGTCGGCCTCGTCGGGCGGTTCGACCAGAAACTCGCTCAGGCACTCGAACAGATCGAGCTTGCCGGCGCGCTCGGCTTCCCCACGCAGGCGGTCGAATGCGGCCGCCAGCACCGAGCGCGCCCACGCGCGGTCGAACGTCTGTTCGGGGGTATCGCCGGAGGCGACACCGCCGGACGCATCATCGTCCAGCGACTGGATGTGGCAGCCGCCGCCACGTTTCAGGGCGCGGGCCTCGGCATCGGCATCGATCAGGAAACGTTTCAGCGTGGTCAGCAGGAACGTGCGAAAACGCCCGCGCTCGGGGTCCGCAGCGGCGTGCCACTCGCGTTCGAGAAAGCGCGCAAAGAACGCCTGGGTAAGATCCTCGGCGGCATCCGTGGAACGCACACTGCTGCGCACGTAGGCCAGCACCGGCGGCCGGTACGTCCGACACAGCGCATCGAGCGCCGCGCGCGCCTCCCCGGCATCGCCACGCGCGCGCATTATCACGCTCCAGCGGGTCGTATCGAATCGGCCCATTGCCATCGCGCCCTCAACGCGAATGACGGGCGGACCACGAAGGCCCGCCCGCGAGCTGATTATGCCGGTTCCCTTTTGGGTGTAAAGCGTTTTTTCAACTGACCCGGAACACTCCTTCCGGACTGCCGCCCTTGGCATAGGCGGTCCCGCGCGCACGCCGGACCTGGCGTTCGAGCCTCAGCTCCTCGGCGCGCTCCGCCTGCCAGCGGTCGCGATCGATCGTCACTCGCTCCGGCGCCACGCCGATACGAGCCGACTCGCCCATTCGCCAGCGGCAGAAGTCCGCGTACTCGTCCAGCTCGCCACGCAACGCCTCCATCGCGAGGTCGACCAGCAGCGCGTCGTCGAGACCGCCGATCACGGGGACCTCGTCGGGGATCAGCCCGGGGCCCGCGTCCATGTATTCGACCAGCGTTTGCATGCGCGCCCGCAATTCCGGCTCGCACGTCCACGCCGGATCGCCAAGCAACGCACGGATCTCGCCGGCGCGGCGCTGGCGGGTCTGGATGAAGCGCGATTCGCTTCCGGCACCGACGGCCCGCGACAGGCGCCGGGCCGCGCCGGCAATCTGCAGCGAGTCCAGCGTGGGCGCACCCGGCGCAAGCTGAGCGGCGCAGGCGTTGAATCGTTGCAGGTCGGCATCGCTGAAACTGAAGGAGCTGACGCCCGGCGTGAAGATGCCGGAGCGCTCCGCGTCGAGGTTCAGACGCACGCAGGTACGGTTGAAGTCATCGTTGATGGTTGGCATGGCACGATTCCTCGGGGTCGGGGGTGATCGTCCGGCGAGCGCGCCGGGTTCACCGTCACTATTCCGGTTCGAAGCGGCGGGATTACACGAAGATGACCCCACCGAAGCGGGGTCGAAGAACGGCGCCCCGCATCGGCGTTTCAGTCCTGTTTGGCCGCAGCCGCCTTGGCGCGCAACTGCGCGTCGTAGCGTTCGCGGGCCTGGTCGTAGGACGTGCGGCATTCGGCATACGCGGCACACGCGTTGAGCAGCATGCCGAGTTCCCGCTGCGTCAATGGCTTCATCAATTTCGGTTTGACCGTGCCGGCGGGATGGTGCGTCACCGGATCCTTGTGCGTGGGATATCCCGGCTGCATGGTGGCCGGACCGTCCTGCATGGCTTTCTGCTGGACCTCGGCACGGGTCGGCTTCGGCTGCTCCGGCGGGTTGCCGGCCAGCGCGGTGGCCGCTGCCATGCCCAGGCTTGCGCAGACTACGATTGTGGCGATGTTGCGTTTCATGACGAACCTCCCTCGGCGGCTGGCAAGTCCCTCGCCGGATCGCGCGATGGCATGGTTGCCGCAATCCCTTCGCGGCATGAAAGCGACGGCTTTCGTCCATGGGATTCGGCGTGCGCGGCCTGCGATTACAAAGCGCAGGCCGGGGCGCCGGGACAGCCTTGGCGGTTTGTGGTACACAGTCCGTCTGCGGAGCGTTGCAAGGGCGCCCGGGGAGTTCTTCATGCAAGCCGATGCACGGGTCCTGGAATACCACAGCGGCGACTGCGCGATCGTACCCGCGACGCGCCGCCTGTCGCGCGATGGCAAGGAGGTCGAGGTCGAAGCCAAGGTCTTCGACCTGATCCTGTTGCTGGTCGAAAACCACACGCGTGCGCTGGGCAAACAGGAAATCATCGAGGCGCTTTGGGGCCACCGGCCGATCACCGACGCGGCTCTCAGCCAGTTGATCTACAAGGCGCGCCGCGCTGTCGGTGATGACGGCGAACGGCAAGCCGTCATCCGCACCCTCTACGGGCGCGGATTGCAGTGGATCGCGCCGGTGACATGCGTTGTGACGGACGACGGCACGCATGCAATATCCGGCCGCCCAACGCCCCACGCGCCGACGCGCGAAGCAGCGCCGATCCCGCAGCCCGTTGCCGTCCGGGAACCCGTACCTCGGCGACGCTGGCTGGTAGCCGCCGCCAGTCTGACGCTGGCCGTGATCATCGTGGCGGCGGCGTGGGCGATCGTCACATCACGCGCACACGCGCCGCCGGCGCTCAATCCGCCCGGCATCGCCGTATTGCCGTTCGAAAATCTCTCCGGCGACAAGGCCAATGCCTACTTCGCCACCGGCATCCAGGACGAAATCCTGACCGAACTCGCGAAGATCAAGGGCCTCAAGGTCATCGCACGTACTTCGACCAATCAATACGCAAGCCGCCCCGAGGATCTGCAGGCCATCGCCCGGCGGCTGGGTGTGTCCGCGCTGCTGGAGGGCAGCGTGCAACGGGCCGGCGATGAGGTCCATCTCAACGTGCAGTTGATCGACACAGCCAGCCGCGCCCATATCTGGGCGCACAGTTACACCCGCAAGCTCGACAACATGTTTGATGTCGAAGGCGAAGTCGCGGCACAAATCGCCCAGGCACTGGACGCCCACCTGAGCCGCCACGAAGCCGCGGTCCTGGCAGCGCCGCCCACGCGCAATCCCGATGCCTACCTGGCGTACCTCCGGGCCAATCACCTCGCCAACCGGGTACACGATTTGGGCAACGTCGCGGATCCCGCCAGACAAGCCGAACAGGCGATCGCGCTATACCGCGACGCGGTGGGCCGCGATCCCGGATTCGCGCTGGCATGGGCGCGGCTTTCGATCTTCGAGAGCCGCCTATGGTGGTTCGACATCGACTCATCCGCGCAACGCAAGACCACGGCCGAGGCCGACGCGCGACGGGCATTCGCGCTGGACCCGCATATCGCCGCATCGCACATGGCCATGGGCTACGTCGAATACTATTTCCGCCACGACTACGCCGCGGCCCGCAGCCACTTCGAGTCCGCGCTCGAACGGTCCCCGAACAACGTTGACGCCATCTCCGCGCTTGCCTACCTCGCGCGCCGGCAGGGCCAGTGGCAGGCGGCGCTCGCCGGAATGCATCATGCGGTGGAGCTCGACAACCAGAATCCGCGCCGGCACTACGAAATCCCCGTCACGCTGACCGAAATGCGTCGCTACGACGAAGCCGACCGGCAACTGGCCGAGACCCTCGCGCTGGAACCGCACGACTACACCGCGATGGCCTACCGCGTGCGCATGCTGCTGGTCGCGGACAGGCCGACCGCTGCGCGCGCGGCGCTGGCGCAAATCCCCGCCGGGCATCGATCCGCTCGGCGCCGTCAGCGCCCTGCGTTTCGAATCCGCGTGGCTTGCTGGCGACCCGCGCGCCGCACTCGCCGCGCT
The DNA here is from genome assembly GCA_050738055.1 of Rhodanobacteraceae bacterium. Taxonomy (GTDB): domain Bacteria; phylum Pseudomonadota; class Gammaproteobacteria; order Xanthomonadales; family Rhodanobacteraceae; genus 66-474. The sequence continues at coordinate 607 of JBOHYT010000184.1, read as the reverse complement.
CGAGCAAGCTCCGGCATGGGTGATGGACGCCCGGCTCCAGTACACGGTCCCGGTCGCGCTGCTGCGGGGTCGCGCCGCAAGCCGTTCCGGCGATGAGAAAGCCGCACGCCGCAACTTCGCCCTCGCGCGGGACGAGTTACAACGGGTGCTCGCGAAGGAACCTGATGCCCCGACACTGTGGGGTGCACTGGGACTTGCGCAAGCGGGGCTGCACGACCATGCCGCCGCGATCCGGTCGGGTCAGCGCGCCGTGCAGCTTGTGCCGCTTTCCAGGGACGCCTTCTACGGTGGCGTGCACCTTCTGGTACTGGCACAGATTTATTGCGCCACGGGGGAGTCCGGCGAAGCCGTGAAGTTGCTTCAGGAGTTGCTGGCCGTGCCGTCGGGCGGCGCCATCTCCCGGGCCATGCTGCGCACGGACCCGGCGTGGGATCCCATCCGCGAGGCACCGGACTTCCAGTCGCTCGTGAAGTAACCGTCCGGGCACGCGTCCACTTGCGCGATTTTGCCGCCTCTCCGGCCCACGCGGCGCAACGACGTCTCGATCTACCGCGCGAGACGGCGGCGAATCCGCAGCGGGCATCCACCGCCAACCCGCTGACCCGAA
>JBOHYT010000183.1:0-7618 GCA_050738055.1 Rhodanobacteraceae bacterium | reverse complement strand
AGGTGCCGATGGATGCTGGTCTGAAAAAACGTCTCGTGGGAGCGGCCGTGCTGATCGCGCTGGCCGTGATCTTCGTGCCGATGTTGCTGCCCAGCCACTCCGGGACGGAAACGCCTGGCGCAAATGTACCGCCGCCGCCGAACGGCGAGCTGCAGACGCGCGTTCTCAAGGTCGGTCCCGACAGCGCCAGCGCGGGTTCCAGCACCGGCGCGACGATCGCCGATCCCGATCATGTGCACACCGTCAATCTGGATGGCAGTTCGAAGCAGGCGCCGATCCTCGCGGCGTCCGGCGCAACCTCGACGGTCGTGGCGACTGGGTCGGAAACCGGCACGCCGGCCGCGCCCGCTCCGGAGGTCGCAGGTCGGGCGCCGTCCCCGGCGGCGACCGCCGCGACGGTCAATCCCCCATCGGCATCATCGGCCCGCGTGGCGCAGGTGAAACCGCAGCCTCCGGCGTCGGCTTCCGTGGCGCCGGCGAATCCTGCACCGTTGCCGGGCGGCGCGGGTGCGGCTGCCGGTGCGATCTACTCCGTCAACCTCGGGATCTACGCGGATCACGCCAGCGCCCAAAAACTCGTGGCGGATGCGAAGAACCACGGATTCACCGCGCTGGCGACGCCGGAAACGTTCCAGGGCAAGCCGGTGCTCCGGGTGCGCGTCGGACCGTTCCAGAGTCGCGCCGAAGCACAAGCTGCGCGCCTCAAGCTCAAGGGGTTCGAGCGCGTCGCGATGACGGTGGACGCGACCACCGTCTCCCAGTCGGGGGATGCGCCATCGTCGGCGCTGCCTGCCACCCGTGCGGGCGCGTGGGCGGTGCAACTTGCCGCGTTCAGCGACGAGAATTCGGCCGACAAGTTGCGCGATCGCCTGCGCAACCAAGGCTTCGACGGCTACGTCGACAGCGTCCGCACGTCCAGTGGCAAGCTGTGGCGCGTGCGCGCCGGCCCATTCGCGACCCGCGAAGTGGCGGAGTCGACGCGCGGCCAGATCGCCGACCGGATCAAGATCAAGGGGAACATCGTCACCCAGCATTGATTCTGCGGGCGTCCCTGATCGCGGCATGATCGGGCCAGCGGCAAGTGAAAACCATTCGAGCCACCTGATTCGCGCTGAAGTGCAACAAACCACATCGTCATTCCGGGGCCGGCCGCGCTCTTGGCGGCCGGAACCCGGAATCCAGCGTCTTCGGCTTTTTGCATCCTTGAGACACGATCAAAAGTCACTGGATTCCGGGTTCCGTCTGCGATAAAGCTGCAGACGGCCCCGGAATGACAACATTTTTGGTGCTGGTCCGGAGTCAAGGCTGTTGAAGATAAGCGCTATGCGGTTCCAGCGATGCGAATGCCAGGACGGCCTTCCATGGCCTGACTTTCCGCTTTTTTTTTGCGATCGTCCATGATCGCGGCATTATCGAGCCATCGCGCGACTGGCGGCGTTCCGGGTCGTGCAACATCAGAACGGCCTTCCATGGCCTGACTATTCACAACAGCATGCGGTCTCGTCTGGACGAGCGTTGCCGATGACTTTGAACGCTGCCGACATTGCCATCCTCGTGGTGCTCGGGCTCTCGATGTTGTTCGGCCTGGTGCGTGGTTTCCTCAGTGAGGTGTTGTCGCTCGCGTGCTGGATCGCGGCGTTCTGGGTGGCGTGGGCGTTCGGCGACCGGGTCGCTGCGTTCTACGGCGGATTCGTGCACGAGCCGACGGCCAGCATCATCGCGGGGTACGTCACCTGTTTCGTCGGGGTGCTGATCGTTGGCGGAGTGCTTGGCTGGCTGGTCCGCAAACTGATGAGCCACAGTGGGCTGCAGGGCGGAGACCGTTTGCTCGGACTGCTGTTCGGTCTGGCCCGTGGCCTGCTGCTGGTGACGTTCGCGGTGCTGATGCTGGGTTTCACCTCGGTGCCACGTGAGGCTCCGTGGTGGCGGCAGTCAACGCTACTGCCTTCGTTCGAGAACGGTGCCGCGTGGGTGGCGGGGAAGCTTCCACCCGAAGTGGCGCATTACCTGGAAATCGGCGGCAAGTCCTTGCCCGCGCTGTCGCCGGTCCCCATATCGCCCGTGAAGAAACCCGCCGGGCAACGCCATGAACCGGCTGCATCGTCTTCGTCGACGCGTGCGGCCGGACACGGTCGTTCCGGGCGGTAATGTGGGACAATGGCAGCCATTGGCGACGGGTACGCGGATCAGGCTTCTGGTTCTCTGAGTGAGGAACGCCATCCGATGGACGGCATCGACTTTCCTCTCAGGAGACTTTTGCCACGGATCGACACGGATCACACGGATCGATAGCTTTTATCCGTGTCCATCCGTGCAAATCCGTGGCAAAAAAGCTTTTGAGAAGCAAATTCCATAAGTTCTTGTTTCTTCGCGAACGCCTGCCGCGATACGCGGTTGTTACGCTGATAACTGGCAGAACGTTCGGGTTCTTCGAGACATAACGCCCCATGTGCGGAATCATCGGCATCGTCGGCAAAACCGAAGTCGCCACCGCGTTGTATGACGCGTTGACGGTATTGCAGCACCGCGGCCAGGACGCCGCCGGCATCGCCACCTACGACGGCCGCAGGTTGCACCTGCGGCGCGGCCCCGGCCTCGTGCGCGACGTGTTCTCGGCGCGCGACATGCAGGAACTCAAAGGGCATGCGGGCATTGGCCATTGCCGCTACCCGACGGCGGGTGCCGAGGATTCCGAGGAAGCCCAACCGTTCTACGTCAATTCCCCCTACGGCATCGCCTTCGCGCACAATGGCAACCTCATCAACACCGAGCAATTGCGGCGCGAGATGTTCGAGAACGACCGCCGCCACATCAACACCGATTCCGATTCCGAGATCCTGCTGAACACCCTGGCGCACGAGCTGCAGATCCAGGATCGCCACGCGCTCGAACCCGACGAATTGTTCAAGGCGGTCGCTGCGGTGCACGCCCGTGCCAAGGGCGGTTACGCCTGCGTCGCGATGATCCTCGGCTACGGCGTGCTGGCGTTCCGCGATCCGCACGGCATTCGCCCGCTGGTGCTGGGCGAGCGCGACACGCCCGAAGGCAAAGAATATGCCTGCGCGTCCGAATCGGTCGCGTTCGATATCCTGGGCTTCCGGCGCGTGCGCGATGTTGCCCCCGGCGAAGCGGTGTTCATCGGTTTCGACGGCAAGTTCTCTTCGCGGCGTTGCGCGGAAGGCGCGGTCCACGCCCCGTGCATCTTCGAATACGTGTACCTTGCGCGGCCCGATTCGATGATCGAGGATGTGTCGGTGTACAAGGCGCGCCTCCGGATGGGCGAGAAACTCGCGGCGAAGATCCTGCGCGAGCGCCCCGACCACGACATCGATTCGGTGATCCCGATTCCCGACACTTCGCGCACTTCCGGGTCCACGCTCGCGGCCGCGCTGGGCGTGCCGTTCCGCGAGGGGTTCGTCAAGAACCGCTACATCGGTCGCACCTTCATCATGCCGGGGCAGGGTCAGCGCTTGCGTTCGGTGCGCCGCAAGCTGAATCCGATTCCGCTGGAGTTCCGCAACAAGAACGTGCTGCTGGTGGATGACTCGATCGTGCGCGGCACCACGTCAAGGCAGATCGTGCAGATGGCGCGCGACGCGGGCGCGAAAAAGGTCTATCTGGCCTCGGCCGCACCGCCGGTACGCTATCCCAACGTGTATGGCATCGACATGCCGGCGCCGGCTGAACTGGTCGCGCACGGCCGCAGCATCGAGGAAATCCGCGAGACCATCGGCGCGGACTGGCTGGTGTACCAGGATCTTGACGACCTGATCGACGCGGTCGCCGAGGGCAACGAGAACCTGAAGCACTTCGATGACTCGTGTTTCTCCGGCCGCTACGTCACCGGCGTGGAACCGGAATACCTGCGCCAGCTCGAGTTCGCGCGTTCGGACGAGGCCAAGGCCCAGCGCCGCAGCGCTTGAGTTGTGCGATCGTCCCTGATCGCTGCATCCTCAAGCGTAGGGCGGGTCTCGACCCGCCGTTGCGCCAGTTCACACCTGCACCTGCCCGTCTCCGTGTGTCACCTTCGGTTATGATCCGCGCAAGGCTGCGGTTTTCGGCGCGCCGCGCCGGAAGGGAGAGGGCGACATGCCGGTGCGCAGGCTGGTGGCGTTGTTCGACGGTACCTGGAACAGGGTGCGGACCCACACCAACGTGGAGCGCTTCTGGCGGCTGGTTGCGCCGGTCGATGGGGAAGGCTGCGAACAGGTCTGCAAGTATTTCGCCGGGTTGGGCATCAAGTCCGGCATCGAACATTGGCTGGGCGGCGCGTTCGGGCTCGGGCTGTCCGGCCACGTCGAGGAAGGTTTCCGTTGGCTGTCGAAAAGCTGGCGCGACGGCGACGAAATCTGGCTGCTCGGCTTCAGCCGCGGCGCGTATACCGCGCGCAGCCTCGGCGGTCTGATCCGCAAGTGCGGCCTGCTGAGACCCGACGCGGATGGTGACGTGCCGGCGGCGGATGTCGCAGCAGCGTACGCGCTGTACCGCAACAACCTGCATCCGGACGACCCGGCGATGCAGGCGTTCCGCGCCGCACATTCCCGCGAGGTGCTGATCCGCTTCATCGGCGTGTGGGACACGGTCGGTTCGCTCGGCATTCCCGATGTCGCCGCGTGGTTTCCTTTCTCGCGCAGCCACTATGCGTTCCATGACACCGACCTCAGCAGGATCGTGCAATATGCCTATCAGGCGCTCGCGATCGACGAGCACCGCGCCGCTTTCAAGCCGGCCAAGTGGACGCGGCCCACGCACACGCTTGCGCAGGGCGAATCTCCGGTGGCGTGGAAGCCGGAACAGATCGACGTCGAGCAGCGCTGGTTCGTCGGCGCGCACGCGGACGTCGGCGGAGGCGAGAAGACCGACGGCGCGGGGCACCGCCCTGATACGCTGCCCGAGATCCCGCTGTCCTGGATGCAGGCCAAGGCGGCCGTCGCGGGACTCGCGTTCCGTGAGCAGTACATGCCCTCGGCGGGAGCGGAACTGGATGTCCCCAACGATTCCTACGACACGTTCCTGTGCGGCATCTACCGGTTCTTCGAGCCACCGTTCAATCGGGTGCTCGGCGGCGGCATCCATGAGACCATCGACCCGTCGGTGTGGATGAAATGGCACCTACAATCGAGCTATCGGCCGCCATCGCTGGAAATCGCGATGGACAAGGGTCTGATCGAACCTGGATCGAGCCGTGTGGCATGAGTGGATTGTTCGAAGCGGCGAAACATTGCGTTGATTGCGCGACGCCGCAGGGAAAAGTTGCGTTGACCCGGCAGACGTTCGAGGCATTCCGCGACGACCGCTTGCCCCCCGATGACGATGGCGAAACGCCACTGCCCATCGCGGCTCCGGGCCGACCCGCGAAACCGCGTCTCGTCATGCCGCGCGATTTGCCGAGGCGCGGGCTGGGCAACGAGGCGGGTCGCGCCGCGCTGGTACACGCGGTCGCGCACATCGAATTCAACGCGATCAACCTCGCGTGGGACGCCGTGTACCGTTTCCGCGGCATGCCGGACAACTACTATCGCGACTGGATTTCGATCGCGCGGGACGAAGCCCGTCATTTCACGATGCTATCCGCGCGGCTCGCGGAGCTCGGCCATGCATACGGCGATTTCGATGCGCACAACGGCCTGTGGGAAATGGCGGTCAAGACCGCCGATTCCTGTCTCGCGCGCATGGCGCTGGTACCACGCGTGCTGGAAGCGCGCGGGCTCGACGTGACGCCCGGCATGATTTCGCGCCTGCGTTCGGCGGGCGACCACGCGACAGCCGACATCCTGGAAGTGATCCTGCGCGAAGAAGTGTCGCACGTCGCTGCCGGCACCCGCTGGTTCCGCTGGTGCTGCGGGCGCGATGGGTGCGACCCCGACCGGACGTTCGATGCGTTGCTGCGCGAATTCGTGCCCGGTGGATTGAAGGGTCCCTTCAACCTCGACGCACGCCGCGCGGCAGGCTTCGGCGACGCGGAGCTGGGACGCCTGACGCAGACCGGATGATCCGTGACCCGCGGGCTGCGGCGCTGGCAGCACCAGTTCCCGCGGCCCTATGGTTGAATGGAGCCGCCGGCGTATTGGAGGCCAGCTCGGGACACGCAAGTGTCGCCGCGGGTGTACGCTCACGGCTGGATTGCCGGACCACAGGGGTGCCATGTCGATGCGGAAAATCCTGATTGCATTCGCCGCGTTGGCGGTTACGGCGCTGGCCTGGGCAACATCCCTACCACGCGGGCATGCCGCCGAGGCGGCGACCGGGGTGCTCCTGCTCACCGCCGACCGCGTGTTCGACGCGAAGACCGAACAGGCGCACGCGGGCTGGGCAGTACTGGTCGAAGGCGGGAAGATTGCCGCGGTCGGTTCGCGGGACGAGATCAAGGCGCTGGCCGACGCGAAGGAAATCGACTTGCCCGGTACCACGCTGATGCCGGGACTGATCGACGCGCATTCGCACATCTTCCTGCACCCGTACAACGAAACCCTGTGGAACGATCAGGTGCTGAAAGAGCCGCTGCCGTACCGCACCATCGAGGCGGTGCAGCATGTGCGCGACACGCTGATGGCCGGCTTCACCGCGCTGCGCGACCTTGGCACCGAAGGCGCGGGCTACGCCGATGTCGACGTGCAGCGCGCGATCGATGAGGGCCTGATTCCTGGCCCGCACCTGTTCGTCGCCACCCGCGCGACCGTCGCGAAGGGTTGCTACGGCCCCGGTCCGATGGGGTTTCGCAGCGACATGACGCTTCCGCAAGGCGGCATTCCGGTTGCCGGCGTGCCGGAGATGATCGCGGCGGTCCGCGACCAGGCCGGCCACGGCGCCGACTGGATCAAGATCTACGCCGACTACCACTGCGGCAAGTCTAAAGGTTCGGTGACAACCTTCACCCAGGAGGAATTGAACGCTGGCGTGGAAGCCGCGCACTCGCTGGGCCTGCCGGTGTCGGTGCACTCGACCACCGCCGAAGGCATGCGCCGTTCGGTGCTCGCCCGGGTCGACACCATCGAACACGGCTACAACGGCACCCGCGAAGTGTTCGAATTGATGGCGAAGCACAACGTCGCCTGGCTGCCGACGCTGGAGGCGGTGGTCGCCTATTCCGAATATTTCCGCGGCTGGAAACCGGGCGATCCGCCGAACGACGAAATGCGCGCCTCGCAGAAAGCCTTCAGGCTCGCGTTGGCAGCCGGCGTCACCATCGGCAACGGCAGCGACGTCGGCGTGTTCAAGCACGGCGAAAACTACAAGGAACTCGAGTGGATGGTGAAGGACGGCATGCGGCCCGCGCAGGCCCTGCTGGCCGCGACCGCCGTCGACGCGAAAATCCTGCGTCAGCAGGACAGGTTCGGCCAGCTACGACCCGGCCTCGACGCCGACATCATCGCGGTGCAAGGCGATCCAACCCAAGACATCACTGCGATCGAGCACGTGCCGTTCGTGATGAAGGGTGGGGTGGTCTACAAGCACCCGTGACTCACAGATTGGGATGAGCGCCCTTTGCGAATCCCAACGACACCACGCGGAAACGATGGATTACGTGCACATCAACCCGGTCAAACACGGACGTGCCACCAAGGCCGCCGATCGGCCGTGGTCGTCCATTCATCGTTGCATTCGAAACGGAACGCTC
>JBOHYT010000182.1:0-6062 GCA_050738055.1 Rhodanobacteraceae bacterium | reverse complement strand
CACGCAGCCCGGCTTGCCGAGCGCGCGCAACGCCGCCGCGCCCATGTCGGTGAACTGGTGGTGCGCCACCGCCAGCACGATCGCGTCATAGCTCGTGGGGCTCGGTTCGCTCACGACATCGATGCCGTATTCGCGGCGTGCCTCGGCCGGATCGACCCACGGATCGTACACGTCGACATCGGCGTGGCAGGCCTTGAACTCGTCGAGGATGTCGGTCACGCGGGTATTGCGCAGATCCGGACAGTTTTCCTTGAACGTCAGGCCAAGCACCAGCACCCTGGCGCCGGCGACCTGGATGCGCTTGCCCAGCATCAGCCGGATCACCCGTTCTGCCACGTGCCGGCCCATGCCGTCGTTGATCCGGCGACCGGACAGGATCACCTCGGGGTGGTAGCCGATTTCCTCGGCCTTGTGGGTGAGGTAATACGGATCGACGCCGATGCAGTGGCCGCCGACCAGGCCCGGACGGAACGGCAGGAAGTTCCATTTGGTGCCGGCCGCTTCCAGCACCTCGAGCGTGTCGATGCCGAGGCGGTGGAAGATCAGCGCGAGCTCGTTGATGAGCGCGATGTTGAGGTCGCGCTGGGTATTCTCGATGACCTTGGCGGCTTCGGCCACCTTGATGGAGGACGCCTTGTGGGTGCCGGCGCTGACCACGCGGCGGTACAGCGCGTCCACGAAATCGGCGACCTCCGGCGTCGAGCCGGAGGTGACCTTCTTGATGGTGTCCAGCCGATGCTGCTTGTCGCCCGGGTTGATCCGTTCGGGGCTGTAGCCGGCGTAGAAATCCTGGTTGAACTTCAGGCCCGACTCTTCCTCGATGATCGGTACGCACACTTCCTCGGTCGCGCCCGGATACACGGTCGATTCGAAGACCACCAGGCCGCCGCGACCGATCGCCTTGCCGACGGTGTGGCTGGCGCCCTTGAGCGGCGTGAGATCCGGACGCTTGCCGCGGCCGACGGGCGTCGGCACCGACACGATGAAGACGTTGCGATCCTCGAGGTCGGCCGGATCGCTGCTGTAGCCGAGCTGCGTCGCGGTCTTCAGCTCATCCGGTGAAACCTCGAGCGTATGGTCGCGGTGCTGCCTCAATTCCTCGATGCGGGCGGCGTTGACGTCGAAGCCCAACGTTGGCAGTTTGCGACCGAATCCGACGGCCAAGGGCAGACCGACGTACCCCAAGCCAATCACCGCGAGGCGGATGTCTTCCGGGCGAGGCAGTGCAGCGGTGTCCATGCAGGTTCCTTGTGAAGGGTGCGGGTGATCGCGCCGGTGGCGGCGACCAGCGGGAACGTCATGGCCGCACCAGCGGATGACGAGGGCTTTCCGGCCATGGCCGGATGCCCAAAGCGGCTTATGCTGCCACGCGACGGGCAAAATTCAAAATGGCGAGCGCGGCGCCGATCAGCGCGATGCCGATCCATTCGGCCGGTGACGGCTGCTCGGCCAGCAATCCCCATGCAAACAACACGCCCGCGACCGGCACCGCGAGGCTGGTCAAGCCCGCCACGTTCGCCGGGAGTCGTTGCACGATCAGCGCCCACAGCACCCAGCACACGCCCGAGGACAAAAGGCCGTTGTAGAGCAGCGCGGCGATGTAGGCATTGGTCCACGCAACCGGACGCTGGTGGGTGCTGAGCGCAAGGATCACGAGGCCAATCGTCCCGATCAGCATCTGCCAGGCGGTCAGCCGCAGCGGCGTCACCTCGGGGTGTTTCTGGAACACGCGCTTGGACAACACCGTCGCGATCGCCCAGGCGAGGCCGGCCAGGATGGCCAGCATGACGCTGCGTGGTGCGCCGATCGGCCGCCACGGCTCGATGACGCACACGAAGCCGGCGGCGGCCAGCGCGATGCAGCCCCATCGCCGCCAGCCGGGCTTCTCGTGGATCCACCACCACGCGAGCGGTACCACCCAGAACGGCATGGTGTAGGCGAGCAGCGCGGTCTTGCCGGCGCCACCCGAGACCAGCGCCCACTGCGCCAGCGCCTGGAACGCGGCGGTCTGGGTGAGGCCGATCACGATGGTCGGCAGCCAGGGTGTCGGTTTCAGGTTCTGGCGCTTGAGCGCCAGCAGCGCGAACAGCACCACGGTGCCGATCACGTAGCGTTGCGCGCTGAAGGTGAACGGGCCAGCGTAGCGCATGGCGACCTTCATCACCGACCAGTTGAGGCTCCAGACGACGGTGAGGATCGCGAGGCCGATCCAGGCGGCGCGTTCGGGGTTGCGAGCCGGCATCGGCAGATGGTAGCGGACGATGCGCGTAGGATAGCCTCGTAGGGCGGGTCTCGACCCGCCGTGGTCGATCGGAGCGAAACCGTGGGGCGAGACTGGGTCCGCGGTTGTCGGCGGGTCGAGACCCGCCCTACGGCGAGGTGCGTCGGCCGTCATTTGCGGGGTGCAGGCGGCTCGCGGCGCTTGATCACTTCGAAGCGCGTTTCGCGTCCGCCGTACAACGGCATCGCGCCAACCGGCAGGCCCCACGCGTGCATCGTCACTACTTCCCAGGTGGCCGGAATCTTGCCGTTCCTGCGTCGCTTTTCGTAGACATCGACCATCGTCTGGAAGCGCACCTTGCCGGTGAGGCCACGCGGGCGTTCGCGGTCGGCGTTGGTGGCGCCGAGGCCCTTGAGGTCGCGCAGCAGGCCGTGCACCTGCGGGTATTCGAGGACGACGTGGTCGGCATCCAGCACCGGATCCTTGAGCCCCGAGGCGAGCGCCGCGTCGCCGATGTCGTGCATGTCGCTAAACTCGGCGACGTGCGGCTGCCCGGCGTCGGCCTCGTCCCAGGCCTCGCGCAGCTCGCACAAGGTGTCGGGCCCGAGGCTGGACGCGACCAGCAATCCCCCGGGTTTCAGTACTCTGCACAGTTCCGTGAGGAACGGGCGCGGGGGCCCGCACCACTGCATGCAAAGGTTCGAATACACCACGTCCATGCTGCGGTCGGCGAACGGCAGCACCAGCGCATCCGCCACCACCCGCGTGAAAGGCTTCCACCAGGTGAGATGACGGCGCGCGTGCTGCAGCATCGGCAGCGAAACGTCCAGCGCGATCACACAGGCGTTGCGCCAGCGTTTCTTCAAGGCGGCGGTGCCACGCCCCGTGCCGCAGCCGACATCGAGCACGCGCGCCGGCTCGCCTTCACAGTAGTCGAGGCTCTCGAACAACCGCCCCTCGACTTCGCGTTGCAGCGCATCGTGTTGCTCGTAACGCGACACGGAGCGCGCGAACGCCCGCCGCACCTGGCGAAGATCCAGCCGCACGTCGCTCATGTCGCGGCGCTCCGCAGCAACGGCTCGATCGCGGCGACCACTTCGTCCGTGTGTCCGATGAACGGCGCGTGGCCACCGCCGGTAACGCAGGTGAACGCGCCGTCGCACTGGTCCGCGGCCCATTGCATCGCGCGCCACGGGACCAGGCGATCGCGACGCCCGGCGATCCACGCGCTCGGCACGCGGAGTTCGTGCACGCGGGCACGAAGATCGGTGTGCTCGAGCACGGCGAGACCCTCGATGAGCGCGCGCACCCGCGGGGGGTGCTCGTTGAACGTGTCGGCGCGCAGCTTGCGCAGGTCGGCTTGCGCGCAGTCGCTTCCCAGGGCTTCCAGCGCGAGGAAGCGTTCCAGCGTGCCTGCGTAGTCGGTTTCGAGATCGCGCGCGAAGTCCTGCAGGATTTCCGGCGATACCGCGCAGTTCCAGTCTTCGCCGCGCACAAAGCGGGGCGAAGCGCACAGCATCGCCAGTGCGTGCACGCGCTCCGGGAAATCCAGCGCAGCCTGCAATGCAACCAAGCCGCCCATCGACCAACCCAGCCAGACCGCAGGCGGCACACGCGCGGCGATCGCGCGCGCGCAGTCTTCCGGCTGCAGCGACGTTTCACAGTCGCGCGAACGCCCGTGTCCCGGCAGATCGACCACGTGCAGCGTGCAACGGTCGCGCAACGCCTCGATCAGCGGCGCGAACACGCCGCCGTGCATCGCCCAGCCGTGCAGCAGCACGAGAGGGGTGTCGCCGCGGCCTTCGGTGTGGATGTAGAGGTCGGACATTTGAGAGCAGGGAGACGGGAATCGGGAACCTGGATTCGGGAGTCGGGAATCGGGAATCGGGAACAAACAAGTTTGCGGGCTTTTCTCCCTCCCCTTCAAGGGGAGGGCTGGGGTGGGGATGGTGTCGTGGTGCGCGCCAAGGCTTCCAGCAAACGATCGACATCGTCGTCCTCGTGCACCGCGGAAAGCGTGATGCGCAACCGCGCCTTTCCTTGCGGCACCGTCGGCGGCCGGATCGCGGTCACCAGCAAGCCTGCGGCTTCCAGCGCGCTTGAGGCCGCGAGCGTGCGCGCTGCATCGCCCAGCACGATCGGCTGGATCGCGGTACGCGAATCCGCGAGTGGCAAGCCGAGTTGCGCGGCACCGGTCCGGAAGCGCACGACCAGCGATTGCAGTTTTTCGCGCCGCCAGTCCTCTTCGCTGGCGATTTTCACCGCCGTGCAGGCGGCCGCGGCCAGCGCCGGCGGCATCGCGGTGGTGTAGACGAAGGTGCGCGCGAATTGCGTGAGTCCTTCGATCAATGCATCGGGGCCCGCGACGAACGCGCCCATGCAGCCGAGTGCCTTGCCGAGCGTTGCCATCAGCACCGGCGCGTCGTCCTGCGACAAGCCGGCCGCAATCACACTCCCCCTGCCGTGCGGACCCAGCACCCCGAGTCCGTGCGCGTCGTCGACCATCAGGAGCGCGCCGTGCGCGCGAGCCGTTTCCGCGAGCGCAGACAGCGGCGCCACGTCCCCGTCCATGCTGAACACGCCGTCGGTCGCGAGAAGTGACGGCTTGCCGTCATTGCCCGGCAGTTGCCGGCTGGCGGCTTCGGCATCGTTGTGTGGATAACGTTTCAGCGTGGCGCCCGCAAGTTGCGCGGCGTCCAGCAGGCTGGCGTGATTCAGCTTGTCCTCGACGCACACGCTCTCGCGATCGAGCAACGCCTGCATCGCGCCCAGGTTCGCCAGCCAGCCCGACGAAAACAGCAGCGCGGCATCGCGACCGGTCCATTCGCACAAGGCTTCTTCCAGTCGCGCGTGCTCGCGGCGGTGCCCGCAAACCAGGTGTGCCGCGGTGCCGCCGACGCCGCATTCGTTCGCGGCATTTTGCAATGACTCGACGATGCGCGGGTCCTGCGCGAGGCCGAGGTAATCGTTGCTGCAGAAGTTGACGAGTTCGCGGCCTTCGAGCGTGACGCGGACTCCGCGCACCGCATCGAGCGTGCGCGCGCGGCGCAGTAACCCCGTGCGCTCACGCGCGGCGACGCGCGCCGCGAGGATTTGAAGCAGTTCGGGACGTGCAATGCGCTTTGCTGCGCCGCGTGTCATCGGCACGGAAGCCTTGGATTCGTCATTCCGGGGCTGCCCGCGGCTTCATGCGGGCAGAACCCGACTGCGTTTGCAGGATTGCAAACGCGAACGCCGAAGGCGGCCGCAGGCGAGCGCCATGGATGGCGCGAGTCAATCCAGCTTTTGATATAGGCACGCCGGATATGGATTCCGGGTTCCCACGCCAATGAAGCCGGCGCGGACCCCGGAATGACCAGCTGAAAAATGCATCGGCCATGCTCATCGAGCCACATGCGAGCACGATTCCAGGATGTTGGCATGCACCGTCCCGGCCTCGCGAGTCTTTGCCTTGCCCTGCATCGGATGCAGGTCCAGCCGCGCGAACAGGGCGTGGTCGTGCGCGACGTCCGGGTTGCCCGTGGTCAGGAGTTTTTCGCCCAGGAAGATCGAACCCGCGCCCGCGAAGAAACACAGCGCCTGCAACTCGTCGCTCATCTGCTGGCGTCCGGCCGACAGCCGCACGATCGACTTCGGCATCACGATCCGCGCCACCGCGATCGTGCGCACGAATTCGAACGGGTCGAGCGGTGCGGCGTCGGCGAGCGGCGTGCCGCGCACCGGCACCAACTGGTTGATCGGCACCGACTGCGGGTGCTCGGGCAGGTTCGCGAGTGCGCGCAGCAGGCCGGCGCGTTGCGCGCGGGTCTCGCCCATCCCGACGATGCCGCCGCAGCAGGTC
>JBOHYT010000181.1:0-8503 GCA_050738055.1 Rhodanobacteraceae bacterium | reverse complement strand
ATCACCGTGTGCGGCGTGTGCGGCTCCAGTGTCCGCAGCACGGCCGCCTTGCTCGCCTGGTCGAGCACGATCACCGCCGCGGACACGACCAGCCACACCAGCGCGTTGGGTTTGGGGTGCTTGCTCAACAGAGACCTTCCGTGACGCTTCGGAATCGCGCATGGTAGCGGCGCACGCCAGCCGGAATATCCGTCGCCACAATCCGAAGCGGTCAACCGGCTGCCAAGGCGCAGACGGGAATTGGCTCAGCGCCTGACATTCGCATCACGTCGGGAAAGCGCGGACGCGTTCATCGTCGCCATCGAACACGACAACATGCCCGTGCAAAAGCTCGCCCAAACGAAGCACGCGCAGGACATCCAAGGCCAATCGCGCTGCGTCGCAGGGTTGTCTCCGCTCGATCACGAGCAGCAGCGGAGGAGCCCTGTGCTCCGCAAAAATCAAGCGGGGAAAATCAAGATCGCCGGTTACCAGCACACATTGCTCGCGACTGGCCCGATCCAGCAGCAGGTCATCGCTCTGACCCATGCCCATGCTGATTGCGCTGACCACTGCAACGCCTTCGCGCGCCAGTGCCGCCCCAAGCGCCACCGGGATATTCTCATCGATCAGTACCGTTGGCGTCGCCGTGTTCAAGCGGCCGCTTCGAACCCGGTCAACGTCGAGTCGCGTCCGACCCTGCTACTGGCAAACGCGACCGCGGCGCGTATCTGCCCTACAGAAATGTGCGGGTAGGATTCGACGATTTGCGCTTCGGTCCAACCGGCCGCAAGGCAGTTGAGAATGAGCTCGACGGTGATGCGCGTACCCTTGATACGGGGCTTGCCGCAGCAGGTATCAGCGGTCGCGACTATGTGGTCTTGCCAGTCCATGATCGTTCCTCCAAAAAGGGGCACGGCCAGTGTACTCAAGGCCGGTCCGGGTTGCGATCCATCCAATGCCGAGCTCTGCGCCCATGCGTCCACTCCTGCCACGCCCTCACGCATCGGCAAGCAGGATCTCGCGCGCGGCCGGGAGGATTGCATCGACCCAGCGCGCGTACTGCGCAGCCGAGGGATGGAGTCCGTCGGCGGCCAGTTCACCGCGGGCCTCCGTGCTGCGCGAAACTGCGGCCACGTTGACGAAACGTGCGCCAAGTGCAGCCGTTTCCGCGCGCGCGGCGTCGTTGAAGACATCGATCTCCTGTCCGATTTGCCGCGGGTCGCATCCAGTCGTGCGTGCGAACGGCGTCACGCTCCAGTCGGGGATCGACACGGCCAGCACCCGCGACGCGTCGCCGCCGGCCAGTGCGACCGCGCGCTGCAGCAGCGCGCGGAATTGCGCCCGGTATTCGTGGAGCGGGCGGCCGCGATACTGGTTGTTGACGCCGATCGAGAAAGTCACGAGCGCGTACGGCACATCGAACGCCGCCGCGTCCATCGCCGCGGACAGTTCGTCGGTGGTCCAGCCGGTGGTCGCGATGATCCGCGGCTCGCCAACATCGATGCCACAGCCGTGCAAGCGCGCCGCGAGCTGCGCCGGCCAGCTCGCGTTGGCGGCCACGCCTTCGCCGATCGTGTAGGAATCACCCAGGGCAAGCCAGGCAGACTGCATGAAAGCATTGACTCGAAGCGGCGATCGGAGATGATCGCAGCATGAACGGCATGGCTGCAAACGCCTGCATGATCGGGCATGCTAATGGGGCGAGCGGCCTGACAACTCTCCCCGAATACCGCAACCGGCGACCTCCCGCCATGGCAACCGTTTCCACGCAGTCGGCGTCGGCGCTCCAGCGCATCGGATGGCGCGATGAATCCCCTGCAATCGCCGGGTCCACCCGGCTGGCCCGCGTTTCGGCCCAACACCGCGCCGGCTATGAAGTCGATGACGGCGAGTGCACCTTCAACGCGCAACCCGCACCGAAATTCCTGAAGCGCAATCTCGATCCCGCCGAACGCCCCGCGGTCGGCGACTTCGTGCGGGTCGAAGCCGGTGCGCCGCCGCATATCGTGGAAGTGCTGCCGCGCCGCAGCATGCTCACGCGCGCCGCGGCCGGCGAACGCTACGCGCGACAGATCATCGCCACCAACATCGACGTGGTGCTGGTGTTGACCGGGCTTGATGACGATTTCAATCCCGCGCGGATCGAGCGCTACCTCGCCCTGGTCGAAGCCTCCGGCGCGCGCGCCGCGGTGGTGTTGACCAAGCGGGACACGGTGGAAGCGGCCGAAGCCGACGCGGCGATCGAAGCGTTGCGCCGGCGCCTGCCCGAAGGTACGCCGATCGAGGCCATCAATGGCAAGGATCCGGCGAGCGTGGCTTCGCTGGAAGGTATCCTCGCGCCGGGGATGACCGCGGCGCTGGTCGGCTCCTCCGGCGCCGGCAAGTCCACCCTCACCAATACCCTGCTCGGCGAAAACCGCATGGCGACCGCGGCCACGCGCCCAACCGACGACCACGGCCGCCACACCACGACGCACCGGGCATTGTTGCGGCTGGCCGGCGGCGCCTGCCTGATCGACACGCCGGGCATGCGCGAACTCAAGCTGACCGGCGACGAGGACCTGGAGTTGTTCGCCGACATCGACGCGCTCACCGAACAATGTCGTTTCGCCGACTGCAGCCACGGCAACGAGCCGGGCTGCGCGGTGCGCGCGGCGCTCGAGGACGGCGAGCTGGATCCCGAACGCTGGCGCCATTACCGCAAGCTCCACGAAGAGCGCGACGCCCAGGCGGCGCGCTTCGAGGATCGGCTGCGCGCCAACCACGAGCCGATCCGCCCGCAACACCGCCGCGACTGGCAGGAACGGGAATAGCGGCAGCGCGATGGCCGACGTCGCGCTCCCTCCAGCACGGCAACGCTGCGCCGAACTCGACCGGCGGCTGGTCGACGCGGTGCGCGGCATCCGGGTGCTCGGCACCGTCGCGTGGCCAGCCGCGGTGGAACGGCGCTTCCTCGCGGACCTCGAACGCGGCCATGAAACGTTGCCACGATTCGAATACCACGCGCCGGATTTTTCGGCGCAGCGCGCCGAACTTTCCGCGATCGCCTCCGCCGCGGACGCGGCGCACCCGCTGGGCGCGTACCTTGCGCGCAGCGCCGCATCGTGGCAGACCGCGGCGCGCATGCTGGACGCGGTCGGCACTGCCGGCGTCACCGCGCCATCGATCGAACTCTACGGCAGGCCGGGCGACCGCCTGCCGGGCAGCGCGCAGACCAATCTCGATGCGGCGCATTATTTCCTGGAGATCGCCGCGGAACTCGGTGACGGCGAGGCGCTTCCGGAATCCGAGTACCGCATTCCCGCCGACGCGCTGCGCGGGGAGGTGCAGACCGAGGTCGATGCGTTCTTCGGGGCGGGTGCCGTGCGGGTCGAAATCGACCCCGAACTGACCGCCAAGGCGGCCGCCGGACCCACCCGCATCCGGCTGCGTGGCGCAACCTCGTTCAGCGAATACGACCGTTCGCAACTGCTGGCGCACGAGGCGTTCGTGCACAGCCTCACCGCGTTGAACGGACGCGCCCAACCAATACTGAAATCGCTGTCGCGCACCTCACCGCGTGCGACCGCGACCCAGGAAGGACTCGCGGTGTTCGCGGAACTGATGTCGGGGTCCATCGACATCGCGCGCCTGCAACGGATCAGCCTGCGCATCCTCGCGATCGACATGGCGCTGGGCGGCGCGGACTTCATCGAGGTGTACCGCTGGGTCCGCGGCCACGGCCAGAACGTCGCCGACAGCTTCCATTCGACCCAGCGCGTGTACCGCGGCGTTCCGGTCACGGGCGGCGCTGCGTTCACCAAGGACAACGTGTACCTCGCCGGATTGCTCACCGTGCACACGTTTTTCCGCTGGGCGTTCAAGCGGCACCGGTTGGACCTGCTGCAGCACCTGTTCGCGGGCAAGCTGGCGCTGGACGATGCGATCGCGCTCGGGCCGTGCTTCGCGGACGGCACGGTCGCGCCGCCGAAATTCCTGCCCGCCTGGGTGCAGCACTCGCAGGGACTCGCCGGCAAGCTCGCATTCTCGCTGTTCGCCAACCGGATACGGATGGGGCGGATCGGCGAGTGGGAGTAGGAGGGCCGGAAAGCCCGATGCGATCGCGGCAATTGATGACACGTGGGAGGGCGGGAAGGCCCGAACCGATCGCGGCTGCCGCTGCTTCTACACGGCCGATCGCGACGATCCCCGATCTGTAGGAGGGCCGGAAGGCCCGACCAGATCGCGGCGATCGATGAGGCGTGGGGCGGCCGGAAGGCCCGATGCGATCGCGGCTGCCGCCGCTCCTACACGGCCGATCGCGACAATCCCCGATCTGTAGGAGGGCCGGAAGGCCCGATGCGGTTCGCGCGGATCAATGATCGGGACCGATGTTCGCGGCCAGGAACGCGTCGACCTTCTCGAACAGTTCGGCGATGTTCTTCTCGTTGTAGAAGCCGTGCCATTCGTCCGGTTTGTACATCCACACGTGCTGGATCCCGCGCTTGAGCAGCGCAATGTGCATGTCCATGCCCTGCACCGGCGGCACGCGGGTGTCGCGGCCGCCGACGATCAGCATCACTTTCGCCTTCAAATTGTTCAATTGATAGATCGGCGAATGCTGCGCCAGCACCGTCATATCGGTGCCGAGCACGCGCTTCAGGTAATCCTTGCCGTAGAGGTTCTGGGGAATATCTCCACGGGTGTACATCAGCCGCAGGTCATACACGCCGACATAACCAATCGCGCACTTGTAGAGGTCCGGCACCTTGACCGCGCCTTCCAGCGCCGCATAGCCGCCGTAGCTTCCGCCATAGATGCAGATGCGCTTCGGATCGGCGATGCCCTGCGCGATCGCCCAACGGGTCGCGTCGGTGACATCGTCCTGCATCTTGCCGCCCCACTGTTTCCAGCCGGCTTTCTCGAATGCAAATCCGTAGCCGCCGGAGCCGCGGTAATTGACCTGCAACACCGCGTAACCGCGGGTCGCCATCGCCTGCACGTAGGGGTCGTATTCCCACCAGTCGCGGATGCCGTACGGGCCGCCGTGCACGAACACCACCATTGGCAGGTCCTTTGCGCCGTCCTTGCCGGGCGGATAGGTGATGTAGCCCTGCTCGGTCAGGCCATCGCTGGTCTTGAACGTAAACGGATCCGCGCGGCCGAGCTGGTTCGGATCGATCCAGGGCGCGCGCTGCAGCAGCGGGGTGAACTTGTTCGAGGCCTTGTCGTAGAGGAAAAACGTGCCGGGGTCGACGTCGGCATCGACCAGTGCGATGGCCTTGCTGCCGTCGTCGGTGCCGGACACGAAACGGACGTCCTCGCCCGGATACTGCTTCATCAGCTCGATGAGTGCCTTGACGCCGGGCGCCTGGTTGTCGAACACCGAAATCGCGGGCCGTCCGTCGGTGAAACGTACCCCGATCACCGAATCCTCGGCCAGACCCCACGCCAGTCCCGTCGCCACGACGTTCGGATTGCTCCATACCTGCGTCATCTTGTGGGTGGCCGGATCGAATCGGCAGACGCCGAACCCGCTTGGCTTGCCGGAACAAGCGAACCATACCGTCTTGTCGTCGGCGCTGAACGCGATCGGCCAGTCGCGGTCGTCGCTGGCCTGCGTCAACAACTGCCAGTCGCCACCGTCGGTGGGGCGCAGGAAGATTACCCGGTTGCCGGATAAATCGTCGCCCATCGCGAAACGGACGTGGCCATGATGATCCGCCAGGAAACTGGCTTCGCGCATGGGCGCGCCGGTGACGCGCGCCTTGTTCCCGTCGCGGACATCGATCCGATAGACAGAGGTCAGCGCGCCCGCGGAGCCGGTTGCGTCCCAAGGCGTCACCTCGACAAGAATGTGGTCGGGGTCGCCGTCGATGCGCGAAAGGAAGGTCGCACTGCCGCGTTCCGGGGTGACCTGCCTGATATGCGAACCCGCCTGCATGCCGCCGGCGCGATAGCCATACAGCATCGTCGGACTGCCGCCATCGGCCTCCACGCTGTACAGTTCGCCGGTCGCCAGCGGAAGATCCCAGCCGCCCTGGTGCAGGGCCTCCGTGTACACCACGTATTGCGGCGATGCCCACCAGAAATCCAGCACGTCATCGCCTTCGCGCGGCGTGATGTTGACGCCTTTCCTGGTCACCAGATCGAGCAGCGTCAGCACGGTCTGACCATTCTTCAGCACCGTGGTCGCCGCGACGTGGGTGCCGTCGGGTGAAATCTTCACCATCTTGTAGCGCGCGTGCCGCGCGAGATCGGCAAACGACACCGGGTTCGCGGCCATGACTGCCGCGGCGAATGCGAACAGCAAAATCCCCGCCATGCCACGCAGTGCAAGCTTCATGTCGCTTCCCCTTTCCGCTTGTGATTGAACGATCTCGATCGCGAAACGGCTGTTGTGAGAAGTCAGACCACAAGAGCCGTAGGGCGGAACCCGCGAAGCGGTTTCCGCCGGATTCACCCTCGGCGGAAGCGGCTGCGCCGATTCCGCCCTACCAAACTGGTGCTTCTGATTACGCGCACGTCCAGAGCATAGCAAGCCCGCCCAAAGCAGCGATCACGGACGATCGCATCAAAAATACCGCCGCGCCTCGCCCGCGCCGTGACCTTCGCACGCCGCCACGTTCACGACGCAGCGGCCGCACAACTCGGGATGCTCGACATGCGTGCCGACATCGTCGCGGTGATGCCAGCAGCGCACGCATTTCGGCGCCCCGCTGACGCTGGCAGACACCCAGACGTTGGCGCCCTCCAGGTCGGTCAGGATCGCTTCGACAGGTGCTTCGCCGACGTCGAGCCGCAGGTCCGACACGATGAAGAAGAAGCGCAATTCGTCTGCGACTTGTTGGTAGCGTTCGGCGATCGCGGGATCGGCATGGATCGTCAGCACCGCATCCAGTGAGGACCCAATCCTGCCGTCCTTGCGCATGCCTTCCAGCACGCGCGCCGCAGCGTCTCGGATCGCCAGCAGGTCGCTCCACCAGCGGCGCTCGTCGGGACTCGCCTGGGTCTCGCGCAGGCCCTGGTACCAGGTACCGTACAACACCGATGCATCGCGCGCGGTGAACCCGCCGCGGATCTCGGTCGGCAGGTGCTGCTGGCGCGGCATCTCCTGCCAGATTTCTTCCGACGTGAACGCGCACAGAGGCGCCAGCCAGCGCACCATCGCCTCCAGGATCCGGAACATCGCCGATTGCGCGCTGCGCCGCCCATGGCTCGCCGCCGGCATCGTGTACAGGCGGTCCTTGGTGATGTCGAGGTACAGCGCGCCCATCTCGTTGGTACAGAAGTTCTGCACACGCTGCACCACGTCCGGAAAGTCGTAGCGGGCGTACGCCGCGACCACCGCTTCCTGCACGTCGCGCGCGCAGCGTACCGCCCACTGGTCGAGGGTGAGGCAGCGATCGACCGTCAACAGGTCGCGTGCGGGATCGAAACCGTCGAGGTTGCCGAGCAGGAACCGGCAGGTGTTGCGGATGCGGCGGTAACTGTCGGCGACACGCTTCAGGATTTCCTCGGAGAGTGCCATCTCGTTGCGGTAATCGGCCGAACCGATCCACAGGCGCAGGATGTCGGCGCCATAACGGTTCATCACGTCCTGCGGTTCGATGCCGTTGCCGAGCGACTTGGACATCTTGCGGCCCTTGGCATCGACCGTGAAGCCGTGCGTGAGCACCTCGTCGAATGGCGCGCGGCCGTGCATCGCGCAACTGGTGAGCAACGAGGACTGGAACCAGCCGCGGTGCTGGTCGGAACCTTCCAGGTACATCACCCGGTCGCCCGGATTGCGGTGCAACTCCGGCCGCTGGTCCAGCACGCAGAAATGCGTGACGCCGGAATCGAACCACACATCGAGGATGTCGTGGATTTTTTCGTAGTCCTGCGCTTCGTCGCCCAAGAGTTCAGCCGGATCGAGCGTGTACCACGCATCCACGCCGCCCCGCTCGACACGCCCGGCCACCTGTTCCAGCAGTTCCGCGCTGCGCGGGTGCGGCTCGCCGCTGCCCTTGTGCACGAACAGCGCGATCGGCACACCCCACGCGCGCTGGCGGCTGATGCACCAGCCCGGGCGGCCGTCGACCATGCCGGCGATGCGCTCTTCACCCCACGCGGGATAGAACGTCACATCGTGGTGCACCGCGTGCAGCGCGTTCGCGCGCAGCCCCTGCGCGTCCATCGCGATGAACCACTGCGGCGTGGTGCGGAAGGCGACCGGCGTGCGATGCCGCCAGCAGTGCGGGTAGCTGTGGGTGATCCTTTGCGCCGCCAGCAACACCTGGCGTTCGCGCAGCAGCTCGATGATCGCGTCGTTGGCCTTCCAGATGTGCTGGCCTTCGAAGATCGGCGTGCCGGGCAGGTACACACCGTTCGGACCCACCGGGTTCAGCACATTGGCCGGGGTCGCCGCAACGATGCCGTAACGCTGGCCGACCGTGAAGTCGTCGGCGCCATGGCCGGGTGCGGTGTGCACCGCCCCGGTGCCGTCTTCCGCGGAAACGTGATCGCCCAGGATCAACGGGATCTCGCGGTCGTAGAAGGG
>JBOHYT010000180.1:0-13874 GCA_050738055.1 Rhodanobacteraceae bacterium | reverse complement strand
TGCATCAAGACCACGTTGCGCATGGACGTCCTCAGTTGCCAAACGCCCACGATGAACGAGAAGGAGCTGTGGGTCCATCTGCTCGCCTACAACGTGATCCGCCTGCTGATGGCGCAGGCGGCCAGCGACGCCGGAGTGCACCCGCGCCAACTCAGCTTCAAGCACACCGTGCAAATGTGGATCGCGTGGCGAGCGCAAGGTGTCGGAGCCACCATCGATTGCGCGTATCTGTTCGTCCTGATCGCGCAACCACGGGTCGCACAACGTCCCGGACGAATCGAACCGCGCATGCGAAAGCGACGACCCAAGCCCTACCCGTGGTTGAAAATGCCACGCGCCAAAGCTCGCCGGCAAGTGCAAATCCACGGCCATGCGTGAGGCTAAAGTAAGTGCCATTCCCCTATAGGTAGACCGCGATACTCCTTCCGTGGGCAAGACCAGTGCGTTGAATTCCAAAATTGGTACGCTCCCGCCGAACGGAAATCGGCCCGTTGCCCGTCGACAATCGCCGGCACCGTGACAACCGGCAAGCGCTGTTTTGCGACGAACTGCAGAGGCGTGGTAATCGGACGTCAGCGCCGACGAACCGGAATGTGATGCGCCAGTTGCCATTCACCCAAACCGACCAATGGCCTTCCTGATTACCCCCGTCGTTCAGCCAGCCAATGGTGCAACGGTAGGAGCGGCGGGAGCCGCGACCGTTTGCTCAGCGACTTGGCATTCCTGCCGCACCGATCGGGCCTTCCGGCCCTCCTACAATGGATCACAGTGGGAGCGTAGCTGAGGCACAGGGATAATCAGGATGGCCTTTGAGCATTCCCTTCAGTGGATGCAGTTTGAAGCGTGGTTCAGATCAGCGGGTGCCGCAGCAGCAGCGAGCGCGGCCACAGTCCTGGCCGGTCAGCTCCCGTCGCTCGAGGAGTTATCGCTGTCAAATCCTGACAGGTACCCGATCTGATTTCACTGACGATGTCGCGTTCATGCTGCCAGCTTCAACTGCGGGTGCAATCCGGCGCGTGCGGCCAGACGCACCAACAAGTCCAGACTGAACTTGTTGATCTTGCCGTGCTTGATGTCGGATACGCGTGCCTGCGTCACGCCCAGCACCTTGGCTGCGGCGGCTTGCGTGCCGGCTGTCTTCAGCCACGCTTCAAGACCGCGCAGCAACTCCGCGCGCATCTTGAGTTCAGCGCCGCGGTCGGGCGGGAACAGCGCCGGATCGTCAAGCACGCTTCCCTTGGTGACGTGGGTGGTGGGGTTGGTCTTCTTCATGATGCTTCATCCTGTGATGGCTTTGAATCTGTCTCGTGCAATGCGCAAGTCATGCTGACCCGTTTTCTGCGCCTTCTTCTGAAAAGCATGCAGCACGTAAACGCCTTCCGGGCGGGTTGCCAGGTCGATCGCCCGGAACGCGCCAGTCGCATCGCGGATACGCAGTTCACACACACCCGCGGCGACCGTCGGCATGGACTTCCAATCGCTCGGTTCCAGCCCGCGCTGCACCTTGTCCAACTGGTAGCCGGCGCACCGACTGCGGAAATGCATGCCAATCCGCCTTGCTGCTGCCCAGCCAGAGCACGTCTTTCATGGAGGGTATTATGCTGGATATGGCATAACGCGTCCAGCCAGCGCTTTGATATCCCGTGTACCGTGCCACGAGATGAGATGGCGCGTGGCGGGTGGGTAGTCAACTCGGCGCGACCGTCAGGTGTTACCCGGACACGCAAGTCGATTCGCAGGCAAGCAAGTTGATTCCGATCGGTCAGTCCGGGCGATCGAGGCGAGCGGTTCACGCAGTCACCTGATTATCCCGGTGCCTCAGCTACGCTCCCACCGTGATCCATGGTAGGAGGGCCTGAAGGCCCGACCGGTGCGGCAGGCATGCCGAGTCGCTGAGCAAACGGTTGCGGCTCCCGCCGCTCCTACCGTTGCACCATTGGCTGGCTGAACGACAGGGATAATCAGGTCGCTCATTGGCGCGCTTGCCATTCGTGGCGGATCACGATGCCCGCGGCCAGCAATGTGCCCAGTGCCAGCAGGTACCAGGTGACCGCGTAGCCAAAACTGTGGTTGTAGAGGTGGATGTTGGTGAGTCCCGCGGCGGGCCAGCGCGGGCCGCTTGCGGTCACATCGGCATCGACGAAGTAGGGGGCGACCTGGTCTGCCGGAAGATGATGCGATGCAGCGATCGCGGCGACGTCGCGTGAATACCACAGCCCCGCCTTCGGCCGGTTCGACCGCAGGAAACCGCCGCCGGGCTCGCTGTAGCGCAGCAGCCCGGTGAGCGTGACTTTGCCTTGGGGCGGTTTGATCTGCGCGAATGCCGGTGTGTCGGGGAGCTCCGCCGGGACGTAGCCGCGATTGACGAGCACGATGAAGCCGCGGTCGGTCTTGAGCGGCGCCATCACCCAGTACCCGTAGCCTTTCTCGCTGGCGCCATGCACCAGCGTTTGCGCGCCGCCGAGGAAATGCCCGTGCAGTTCGACGTGGAGGTACTGGTCGTGTCCGGTGGCGATCCGCGGCCATTGCGTCGGGCCCGGGGCGGCCACCGGTGGCGCGTGCACGCGGGTGGCGATGTCGTGGGCGATCCTGACTTTCAGGTGATAGCGGCGCACCTGCCAGTTGCCCAGCACGATCAGGCAGGCGAATACCAGCGCCAGCACCACCATCCAGACGATGAACGGGAATTTCGACCTGCGAATGGGCGCGGTGAGCCTGTCGACCTGGTTCACTTGTTCACTTGCCGGACGGACCACTGATCGTGTGATGCTGGTACTGCGGTGACATCGGCATCATGTTCGCGTTTTCGTTGTACATGACCCAGATGGACGCGCCGAGCACGATCACCACCAGCACTGCGGTGAACAGGAATGCCATCATGTTCCAGCCGCTTTCGGAACGCTTGTCGAGGTGCAGGAAGTAGAACACGTGCACGAAAATCTGCACGGCAGCCAGCAGCAGGACGACGAAGATGGCCAACCGGGTGTCGGCGATGACATCGCCCATCACCAGCCAGAACGGGATGATGGTCAGGATGGCGGCCAGCACGAAGCCGGTGAGGTAGCCGCGCAGGCTCCCGTGATGCTCGTGCATGGAGTCGCCGCTGCCGTGGGAGCGTGATCCGTCATCGGCCGAAGGGATCGGCGGGTTCATCGCAGGACTCCGATCAGGTACACATAGCTGAAGACGCCGACCCACACCAAGTCGAGGAAGTGCCAGAACATGCTGAGGCAGCGCAGGCGCCGGATGTTGGCCTCGTTCAGTCCGTAGCGTGCCGACTGCACCATCAGCACGATCAGCCAGAGGATGCCCATGGTCACGTGCAGGCCGTGGGTGCCGACCAGCGTGAAGAACGAGGACAGGAACGCACTGCGGTCCGGGCCGGCGCCCTCGGCGATCATGCCGAGGAATTCGCGGATTTCGAGCCCGACGAAGGCTGCGGCCAAAAGGCCCGCCACCGCCAGCCAACCCAGCATCGCGCCCCTTCTCTGGCGCGCCATCTCCAGCATCGCGAAGCCGAACACCACCGACGACACCAGCAGCAGTGCGGTGTTCAGCGCGAGGCCCGGCAGGTCCAGCACCTGGGCGCCGGTCGGCCCGCCGGCGTAGTCGCTGCCGAGCATCGCGTTGCAGACGAACAGCGAGGCGAAGATGAAGCAGTCGCTCATGAGGTACAGCCAGAACCCCATCAGGGTTCCGTTGCGCGGCGGCGCTTCCTCGCGGCAATAGAAATCCACCGGCGCGGACGGGACGTTGTCGTCGGCGGTGGTGCCCAGGAAATCCGGCGGGGCGGAAGGGATGGTGTCGGCGGTGGTGCTCATGGGTTCGCGCCCTGTGCCTGCGGCTCCCAGTTGCCGGATTGCTCGGTCTCGCGCACTTCATCTCTGGGGATGTGGTGGTCGTGGTGATAGTTGAAGGTATGGGCAATGGCCACGGCGATGATGCCGACGAGCGATGCCACCGCCATCCACCAGATGTACCAGATCAGGCCGAAGGCGCAGCCGAAGGCCAGCGCGCCGATGATCACACCGGTCGGGGTGTTCTTCGGCATGTGGATGTCGTTGAAACCGTCCATCGGACGTTCGACGCCCTGCTTCTTCATGTCCATCCAGGCGTCGCGCGCGTGCACGTTCGGGATGAACGCGAAGTTGTAATCCGGCGGCGGCGAGGTGGTGGCCCATTCCAGGGTGCGGCCGTCCCACGGATCGCCGCCCACAGCGTACTCCTTGCGCCGGACGATGCTGACGTAGATCTGGATCAGGAACGTCAAGATGCCGAGTGCGATCAGGAAGGCGCCGAACGCGGCGATGATGAACCACTTCTGCAGGCTCGGGTCCTCGAAGTGGCTGAGGCGGCGGGTTACGCCCATGAGTCCCAGCACGTACAGCGGGCCGAAGGCGACCCAGAAGCCGACCAGCCAGAACCAGAACGTGGCTTTGCCCCAGAACTCGTCGAGCTTGAACCCGAACGCCTTGGGGAACCAGTAGTTGATGCCCGCGAACGCGCCAAACACCACGCCGCCGATGATCACGTTGTGGAAGTGCGCGATCAGGAACAGGCTGTTGTGCAGCAGGAAGTCGGCCGGCGTTACCGACAGCATCACGCCGGTCATGCCGCCGATGGTGAAGGTGAAAAGAAACCCCATCGTCCACAGCATCGGCACGGTGAAGCGCAGCCGCCCGCGGTACATCGTGAACAGCCAGTTGAAGATCTTCACGCCGGTGGGAATCGCGATCATCATCGTGGTCAGCGAGAAGAACGAGTTGACGTCGGCGCCCGAGCCCATCGTGAAGAAGTGGTGCAGCCACACGAGGTAGGACAGGATCATGATCGCGACGGTCGCGTACACCATCGAGGAGTAGCCGAACAGCGGCTTGCCCGAGAACGTCGGCACGATCTCCGAATACACGCCGAACAACGGCAAAATCAATATGTACACCTCCGGATGGCCCCACACCCAGATCAGGTTGATGTAGACCATCAGGTTGCCGCCGAACCCCGTGGTGAAGAAATGGGTGCCCATGTAGCGGTCCAGCGCCAACAGGAACAACGTCGCGGTGAGCACCGGGAAGGCCGCGAGGATCAAGCCGCTGGTGCACAGCGCGGTCCAGCTGAACATCGGCATCTTCATCAGCGTCATGCCTGGCGCGCGCATCTTCAGGATCGTGGTCACGAAGTTGATGCCGGTCAGGAGCGTGCCCACGCCGGACAACTGCAGGCCCCAGATGTAGTAATCGACTCCCGAACCCTGCTGCAATTCGGAGACCGGCGGGTAGCCCAGCCAGCCGGCCATCGAGAAGTCGCCGAGGAACAGCGAGATCATGAACAGGATCGCGCCCCAGAAGGTGAACCAGAAACTGAGGTTGTTGAGGAACGGGAACGCCACGTCCCGTGAGCCGATCTGCAGCGGCATCACGTAGTTCATCAGCCCCACGATGTAGGTCATCCCCACGAAGAAGATCATGATCGCGCCGTGCGCCGAAAAGATCTGGTCGTAGTGCTCGGGGGGCAGGTAGCCCATGTGCGGGCCGAAGGCGACCGCCTGCTGCGAGCGCATCATGATGGCGTCGGAAAAGCCGCGCAGCAGCATCACCGTGCCGAGGATCATGTACATGATGCCGAGCTTCTTGTGGTCCACGGTGGTGAACCACTCGTGCCACAGGTAGCCCCATTTCCGTGCCTTGGTGATGGCGGCCAGGATCGCGATGCCGATGATGACCACGGCGATGAAGGTCACGAGGACGATGCGGCCCTCGAGATCGGGGTTGAGGAACGGCAACGAATCGATCGTCAGCCGCCCGAACAGGAAGTTCATGAAGGCTGAGCGGTGGGGCATGGCTTCAAGCATGGTTTGAATCTCTGGAAAAGCGCGTCAGTGCTTCGACCCGGCCTGCACGGCGGCCGGCTTCGGCGCGACGGTGGGCATCGACATGGCGTCGGCGTTCGCGTGCCCGTGCGTCGCCTCACCGTTGCGCGCGTCGGCCGCCATCATCTGGCTCTTGCACTCCTCGCCGGGATCGACGCACAGGTTGAGGATGCGCGTGTACAGGTCGCTCGCAAAATGCGCGTAGTAGTGCACGGGCGCGGCGCGGCTCGGTTCACGCAACTGGTCGTAGGCCGCACGATCGAGGTCGCCGCCCGCCGCCCGCACCTTGGCGACCCACCCGTCGAAATCCGCCTGGCTCATTCCGTAGAACTTGAAACGCATGTCGGTGAAGCCCTTGCCGCTGTAGTTGGCCGAGAAGCCGCGGTATTCGCCGGGCTTGTCGATCACGCCGTGCAACACGGTCTGCATCCCGGGCATCGTGTAGATCTGGCCGGCCAGCGCGGGCACGAAGAACGAGTCCATCATGGCGTCCGAGGTGAGCTTGAACCGGATCGGCCGGTCGACCGGCGCCGCCAGTTGATTCACCGTGGCAATGCCGTATTGCGGATACAGGAACAGCCACTTCCAGCGCAGCGACACCACCTCGACTTCGAGCGGCGTGACCCCGGCGGCCACCGGTTGGCCCTTCGCGACCTCGGTGAGCGAACGGTAGGGGTCGGTCTGGTGGGTGCCGATCCAGCTGATCGCGCCGACCGCGATGATGATCAGCAGCGGGCCAGCCCAGACCAGCAGCTCGAGTTGCGGCGAGTGATCCCACTCGGCGTCGTAGTGGGCGTGCTGGTTCGAGGCGCGGTAACGCCAGGCGACGACCGCGATCGCGATCAGCACCGGCACGACGATGATCGCGATGATGATCGTAGTGGTGATCATGATGTCGCTCTGCTGCCGCGCGACATTGCCCGAAGGGTCCAGCAACACCAGGTGGCAACCACCAAGCAGCAACAGCGGGAACAACAACAAGCCGCGTAACAGGGATTTCGCTCGCACGATCATGCTTCGGTCAGGACACAAAACTGCGCGATGATACTCGCGGCAGACCGGTTTGCCGATCGAAAACTGAATCGCTCGGGCGGAAACGGCGCGGCCACGCCATTTTGCGGTGCGCCAACCTTCCGGCGTTCGGGCGCATGTTTGCGACGACGCAACCGGGAAAGCTCCAACCGTCTACGTTGCCGGATGGCCCGTGCGCGAAGGATGCTCGAAATGCTCGCCTGCTCGCTGTACCCTTTGCGTTTTCTGATTATCCCTGTCGTTCAACCAGGCAGTGGTGCAACGGTAGGAGCGGCGGGAGCCGCGACCGTCTGCTTCAGCGACTCGGCATTCCTGCCGCACCGATCGGGCCTTCCGGCCCTCCTACAATCGATCACGGTGGGAGCGTAGCTGAGGCAAGGGATGATCAGCGAAAAGCTTTCGACCCGTGTGATCCGTGTCGATCCGCGGCAAAGGTTTCCTGATTTGCAACAAGGATTACGGAACTTGTTTCTTGCAAGGCCGTGTTTTGCGCACCGATGGGCAGGCCTTCCTGCACCGTAACCGCAAGCCCGCTTCGCTCAAGCCTGTTCCGCTGAGGAAATACCATGTCCACCGGGTCCATCGGGCCAGCTTCTCCTCCACCGGTTTCCGTGGGTGCCGGGGATGACCATGCAGAACACATCACGCCGGGCGACCTCGCCGTCGGTGTGGTCGTTGGGCGGATCTCCCAGTCGTTCGACGTTTTCGTGTTCGGCTTGGGCTGCGTGCTGGCGTTCCCGAAGGTGTTTTTCCCCTTCGCCAGCGATCTGGACGGAATGTTTTACGCGTTCGCGGTCTTCGCACTCGGCTTCATCGCGCGGCCACTGGGCTCGACCTTCTTCCTGGCGCTGCAACGTCAGCTCCAGTTGTCGGTCCCCATCCGGTTGACCATTGCACTGTTCCTGCTGGGCACGGCGACCGTGGGTATCGCGTTCATGCCGGGCTATGCGACGCTCGGGTGGTTGGCCATCCTGGCGCTGGTGGTGCTGCGCTTCGGCCAGGGCTTCGCGCTGGGCGGAAGCTGGAACGGCCTGGCCTCGCTCACTGCGCTCAGCGCGCCGCGCGAACGCCGCGGCTGGTACGCGATGGTGACCCAACTCGGCGAACCCATCGGTTTCATCGTCGCGGCCGCGCTGTTCGCCTACATCTGGTCGAGCCTGACGCCGGAGGAGTTCATCGAGTGGGGTTGGCGTTACCCGTTCTTCGTGGCATTCGCGATCAACGTGGTGGCCTTGTTCGCGCGGTTGCGCATGGTGGTTGCCCCCCGGTACACGATGCAGATGCAGCACAGCGCCTTGGAACCCTCGTCGGTACGCGAGCTGCTGCGATCGCAAGGCAGAAACATCGTGCTGGGCGCGTTTGCACCGCTGGCCAGCTACGCGTTGTTCAACATGGTGACGATATTCGCGCTGGCTTGGGCGCTGCTGTTCACGCAACAATCGATGACCAGCTTCCTGGTGGTGCAGATCATCGGCGCGCTGGTGGCGGTTCCGTGCATGTTCCTGTCCGGCTGGGTCGCCGACCGCTTCGGTCGTCGCGCCACGCTTGCGGCGTGCGGATTGCTGATCGCCGTCTACAGCGGATGGACGGCGCTGATGCTTTCCGGCGGGGTCGGCGCGAGCTGGGTGTTCATCATCATCGGGTTCGCCCTGCTCGGGTTTTCGCACGCCCAATCGGCGGGCGCGGTCAGCTCGGTTTTCCGCAGCGAGTTCCGCTTCACCGGCGCCATGCTCACGTCCGACCTGGGCTGGCTGATCGGCGCGGGCTTCGCGCCACTGGCGGCATTGGCGCTGGCGCATTTCCTCGGCATGGATTACGTGGGCGTGTACCTGCTCTCGGGGGCGGCGGGCACGCTCGGCGCCTTGTGGTTCGCGCTGGGACGGCGCGGGCTGTTCAACGACTGAATCCTTCCGCGATCAGGTATCGCGCGTGGTCCGCGGCGCGGGGCGCAGCAAGCGCAGCGCGGCGGGGGTGGTGCGCAACATCGGCTGGAACGCGCGGCCGTCGACGGGTTCACGGCGGAACGCCCGGTAGCGCCACGCTGCGTAGGCGGCGAGGATCGCCTGCGTCAACGCGAACCACGCGAATAGCCAGCGCGCGCCGAGCGCGCCCATCGCCCAGCCGGCGATCAACGGGCCGAGTGCCGAGCCGACTCCGTACACCAGCAATACGCTGCTGCTCGCGGCGAGCAGATCATCGGGCTTCACGTAGTCGACCACGTGCGCCACGACGATCGGGTAGATCGCGAAGATCATGCCGCCGAACAGGAATACCACCACCATCGCCACGATGCCGTGCCCGCCGAGCAGCAACGCCGCGACCGCCAGCAGTGCCGCAGCCGTCGCGGCCAGCGACAACGCGATGCGCCGGTCGTGGCGGTCCGACAGCCGACCGAGCGGCCATTGCAACACCGCTCCGCCCGCGATCGCGATGCTCAGGTAGGTGCCCACCGCCGCGGTGTCGAAGCCGCTTTCGCGCGCGTACACCGGCAGCAGCCCCCAGAACGCGCCCATCGTGAGGCCCGACAGCAACGCGCCGAGCCCGGCGGTCGGCGCGACGCCGAACAGCAGGCCCAGGCGCGGGCGCGGGGTCGCCTGTTGTTGCGGTTGCGCCTGATGGGTCGCGACGACCGGCAGCGTCGCCGCGCACACCAGCAGCGCGACGACGATGAACAGCACGAATGCGTCGCCGCCGATTCGCAGCAACTGCTGTCCCAGTGCCAACGCGCACAACGTGACCACCATGTAGGTCGCGAACACCGCACCGCGCTTGCCGGGCGGCGCCTGCGCATTCAGCCAGCTCTCGATGGTCGCATACAGGCCGACCAGCACGATGCCGGCCAGCAGCCGCAGCAACAGCCACACGACCGGATTGGTACCGAGCGCGTGCAGCAGCACGACGCAGGCCGCGCACGCAGTGCAGAACGCGAACGCGCGGATGTGTCCGATCCGTCGCACCAGCGGCGGCACCGCGAAGGTTCCGATCAGGTAACCCGCGTAGTACGCCGAGGTCAATCCGCCCAGCAGCGTTTCCGAATACCCGGCGACGATCCCGCGCAACGGGATCAGCGTGTTCAGGAGCCCGACGCCGACCAGCAGCAGCGCGGTGCCGGCGAGCAGCGACACCACCGGACGCAGCATCGCGGGCGCATCGCCGCGCAGGTTCACAGGTGATTCCGTCGAAGTTTTTCCGCAATGCGAACGTTGGAGCTTTGCCGCGTGCGGCCGCGAGCGACCGCCGCCCTTCGCGCGTCACCGGCATGGGGCACGGAATTCGTCGATGGGTTCGCGGAGCCTCGCACGGGATTTCCTCGGCGTGTGCAAAACGCCACTGTAACGGGATGGTTTCAAGGTGAACCGAACCGGTGTCCGAGCTTGCGCACCCACCGGGCCAAAGCTAGTATGGATACGCGTTCCAGTCGCGCGCCGGTCCAGTCGCCGAAGGGATTCGCCCGCCGCCGAAATCCGGGCCGCGAACCCTTGCCCAACCTCTCACTGCCACGGCTTGACGCCGCGCCCGGTGGTGTTTGCCGGTCGTGTGGTGGGAGCCGCGCGGTGCGTGGCCCGGCGGATTCGCGCGAAGCGCCGCTCACACGGATTCGCCACGTCCTGTGGAGACGGCGCACGAATCCGGACCAAACTCATGAAACGTGTCGCACTGTCGCTTTCGCTTGCCGCGGCGCTGGTGGCTGTCGGTGCGGTGCTGCCGATCGGCGCCGTGTCTCTGCCCGCCGGTATGACCGCCGTACCGCTGGTGGCCATCACCAATGACCGCGACACCAGCATCAGCGAAATCCAATTGATGCTGGGCCCGCAAAAGCTTGTGCGCGGTCTTTACATCGCGACTTACGACAACGAGCGCGATCCGGGCAAGTCGGAGGGACAAGTCATCCCGCTGGCCAGTCTCGAGGACCCGGAAGGCGCTGTCGTGGGCCAGGGCAGGGGCGTCAAGGCGATCTTGCTGAAAGGGAAGATCGAGCCGAAGGCCGGCAGCGGAACCCTGGAGATCAAGTACATCACCGACGGGCTCTTCGGGCGCTATTCCGAGTGCGAGGTTCACTTGCGAAAGACGGGGCCTGACCAGTGGCAACTCATCAATGCGTACACCCACGGCAAGATCCGGCATATCCACGTGAAAACCTGGGCGCTTGGCATTTCCACGCTCGAGAACGTGTGTCCCACGGGCAAGGCGTAGCGCAAGCAAAACGGAATCTGGTTGGCGCTGAACTTCAACAAGCTTTTCCCTTCTCCCTTCGGGAGAAGGTGGCGCGTAGCGCCGGATGAGGGTCCGAACCCACGCAATGTGGATTCCTGGCTGGACGTTCGCCCTGTCGCACTTGCGTACCCTCACGCGCCCCTTCGGGAAGCGCTGCGCGCGCATCTCCCGAAGGGAGAGGGGTTTGTTCGTGTTGAAGATCGACGCTAAACAGGAAGACAAACGCGGTTCGGGCGTGTGCCACAGCTACGCGGCCGTCGTAACCGAAAGGCGGTCCGCGTGGCCGCTTCTGCAAGCTGCAGCATGGCGCGTGTCGGCGCAATCACGTATCATCGGCCGCGCTTGAGGTGATCGCCGACGCGCGTCGGCGGTTGAAACGGGAATCCGGTGAATCCGATCCGTGCGATGTTCACGCACGGGGCGGCCATTCCGGAGCTGCCCCCGCAACGGTAGACGAGTGACGGTCCGCAAGCGGCCACTATGCGC
The DNA here is from genome assembly GCA_050738055.1 of Rhodanobacteraceae bacterium. GTDB lineage: Bacteria > Pseudomonadota > Gammaproteobacteria > Xanthomonadales > Rhodanobacteraceae > 66-474. The sequence continues at coordinate 2,275 of JBOHYT010000180.1, read as the reverse complement.
GAGCATGGGAAGGCGCGGATCGGGAAGGTGGCGACACCTTCGCTCGTGAGCCCGGAGACCGGCCTTGGGCTGGAGTCTGAACGCATCTGCGGCCCAGGCTCCTGTAACCGGACATGCGGCGGGCATGGGTCTGGCGCCGCGCATTCCGTGCCGGCACCGCCACTCCTTGCGCTTGTCCACGACGTCCACCGACACCGCGCGGGCAGGCGCGGACAAGGAGTGTTTCGTGAAACATCGTCATCACAGGTTCGGCCGCATGCTGGCGGCCGCGCCGCTGTGCGTCATGTTGTCCGGCATGTTGTCCGGCTTGTTGTCCGGCATTTCCGCCCCGGCGCTTGCCGCGGGCCAGACCACCACCCTCGACCAGATCGTCGTGACCGCGACACGCACCGCGCAGACCGAAGATGCGACGCTCGCGCCGGTCACCGTGATCACCCGCGCCGAGATCGAACTGTTGCAGCCGTCCTCCTTGCAGGATCTGTTGAACGATACCCCGGGCATGACGATTGCGAACCAGGGCGGTCCCGGCAAGGCGACCTCGATGTTCCTGCGCGGCACCAATGCGGACCAGGTGCTGGTGCTGGTCGACGGCATCCGCATCGGCTCGGCGACCGCGGGCACCGCGCCGATCCAGGACATCCCGGTCGACCAGATCCAGCGCATCGAGATCGTGCGCGGGCCGTTCTCCAGTCTGTATGGTTCGGAAGCGATCGGCGGCGTGATCCAGATTTTCCTGCGCCACACCCCGGGCACGTTCGTGCCAAACGCGGATGCCGGCGTCGGCAGTTATTCGCACTGGAAGGCGGGAGCGGGTTTTTCCGCAGCGGGCAAGCGCGGCTGGATTTCGGTGCAGGCCTCGCACCAACAGACCAAGGGCATCAACGCCTGCAGGATCGGCGCGGCCGAATTGTTCGTGGCGTGCTTTGCCGACCAGCCCGATCGCGACGGCTTCCACGACAGCTCGTTGACCGTGCACGGCGCGTATCAATTCAGCGATCGCTGGAGCGCGGACGGACTCGCGATGCGCACGCAAGGCTTCAACAAGTACGACGGCACCTTCAGCGATTCCGACGATTATTCGACGCAGGTCCTTGGCGGCCAGTTGCACTTCCGGCCGAACGGCGCGGTGAACCTGACGCTGCGCGCCGGGCAGAGCACCGATTTCGACAAGGATTTCCTGGAAGGGGTGTTCGTCGATTTCTTCGACACCCGCCGCACACTTGGTTCGTTCCAGGCCGATGTCGCCGCCGCCGGCGGATTGTTGACCACCGGGGTCGACTGGCAACGCGATGCGATCGCGAGCAGCACGGTCTACGACGTGGACCTGCGCACCAATCGCGGCGTGTTCGCGCAGTGGCAACGCGACTTCGGCGCGCAGTCGCTGCAGGCGAACCTGCGCCGCGATCAGAACAGCCAGTTCGGCGGCAAGACCACCGGCAGCCTGTTGTGGGGCTGGAATTTCGCGAAGGATCTGCGCGTGACGGCGAGCTACGGCACCGCGTTCCACGCACCGACGTTCAACGATCTCTATTACCCCGGCTTCAGCAACCCGGAGTTGCGTCCCGAGAATTCGCGCAACCTCGAGATTGGCCTGCGCGGCACGCCCGACTGGGGTCACTGGTCGGTCAACGTCTATCGAAACGGCGTGAGCGACCTCATCGCCCTCAATGGCCAGTTCGTCCCCGAAAACATCGATCGCGCCCGCATCACCGGTCTCGAAGGCGTGCTTGGCGGCAAGCTCGCGGGTTGGGATTTGCGCGCGACCGCGACGTTGCTCAATGCACGCGACGATGCGCGTGGCAGTTTCAACGACGGCCACGAGTTGCCGCGCCGACCGCGCCAGAGCGCTCGTTTCGACGCCGATCGCAGCTTCGGCCGCTTCAGTGTCGGTGCAAGCTGGTATCTGAATTCCTACGCCTGGGACGACATCGCCAACACGCACCGGCTGGGGGGCTACACGCTCGTCAACCTGCGCGCCGGCTGGAAGTTCCGGCGCGACTGGCAACTGCAACTGGCGCTCAACAACGCCTTCGACAAGGATTACGAAACCGCGTATTTCTACAACCAGCCCGGCCGGAATTACATGCTGACCCTGCGCTGGCAGCCGTCCGAATGAACGCTTGTCCCGGCGATGCATGCCGACTACCGGGCGTTACCGGCCAAGAGCTGAACTTCGTGTCCCTGGATACGCTTCTACAATGCGGTCAGTTGACCATGTTCTCCGATGCCGGCACCACTTCCTGACTCAGATGAGGAAGATCGATGAAACCTGGTT